>JACMOK010000076.1 GCA_014378065.1 Flavobacterium sp. | reverse complement strand
TTTTTCTGGCTACCGTAACCGATCACGACTACCTGATCCAACGATTGAACATCGGCGATTAGACCGATTATTACTTTCGAATTGGATTCGATCACTTTAAAAGTTTGATCCTTATAACCCAAATAACTAAAGACCAAAATTGATGATGAAGAAATATCCTTTAAAGAAAATTTCCCATCAATATCGGTGGTAGTTGATTTTGTTGAATTACGCACGGTTACATTCACACCAGGTATTGGTGCTCCCGAATCAGATTCTTTTACAATACCTCCTAGATCATTTCCTTGGGAGAAACCTAAAGTAGTCAGCAATAAAAAATAAATGAGTAGACAGTTTGACTTCATATGTTTGTTTTTTGTGAAATTTAAAATTAGTATAGTTTTTTAAGAAATATTTAATAAATGCCTCAACAAAAAATATACAATGCAAAAAATGAAAGCGATTCTATCGAAATATCAAATAAATTTCAACTAGAACGACAACAATCGCATTTATAAAAAATGATAATTGTAAAAAAAAAAAATCCTAATTTTAAATTTACCGTTGTTTGTTGTGGTAATGTATAGGTAAAAATCTTTTATTGATGCAACTTTAGATTGATAAAATATACTCTACAAGGCCTTGTTCGTGGGGCAAATCCATTTTCTTACGCAAACGATATCGTTTTATCTCCACACTACGGACCGAAATATTAAGCAAGGGTGCTATTTCTTTCGATGATAAATTGAGCCTAAGATAAGCACAAAGTCTTAAATCATTCGGTGTTAATGCAGCGTGGGCTACTTTTACCTTCTTTAAAAAGTCTTTGTCGGCACTGTCAAAAGCTTCCTTGAACACATTCCATGTGTCTTCCTCCGATATATTCTTTGTAATGGTGCTAATTACCGACTTAATACTTCGGTTGCCATCTTCAGTTGTTTTTTTCAAGTCGTCTTTTATTAAGGTCAACAATTCGTTTTTCTTGATCAGGCTCATTGTTGAGACCGCCAGTTCTCTGTTTTTCGCGTCAAAATCCTGAGATAACTGCTCATTTAGAATTTTCATCAATTGTTGTTCGTTTTCAAGCTCCTTTATTTCAAGCAAAAGATTGTTTTCTTCTATTAGCTTTTCTCGCTGTTGTTGGTAATAATTTTTATACGATTTATTAATAAAATGTGCAGTGATCAAAATTAATATCAAATAAACAAATAAGGCCAGATTAGTTGTGTACCATGGTTTTAAGATGGTAAAAGAATAGACCGAAATGTTTTCAGGCGAAGAATTTGCGATTTTAGCCCTAACCTTAAACACATATTCTCCGGGAAATAAATTTTTAAAATTAACCGTCGATTTCGCATTCCATTCACTCCATTCATCTTGAACACCCTCAAGTAAATATTGGTATTCGGTATTGATGTATTTATTGTATTCGGGAACCGTGTAACTGAAAGTAATATTGTTTTCATCATACTTGAATCGTCCAGCTTCTGCGATCGAACAATTCCTAATCCTTTGATTTAGTTTATTGATGCTAATATTAGAAATTGAAACACTGTAATTTTTAAAACTTAAATCATTGATATTGATAGTGTAATATCCGTCTGCAGTTCCGATTAGATAGACCGCATTGGTTAATTGGGTAATATTTTCATAACCCGACATCGAATTATTTAAGGACGCGGGTATTGGTATTTCATTTTGCTTGAGTTCATTACTGAGCTTGCTCAATGTAAAATAGTGAATGTAATTTTTTGAGAAAAGCCATAATTTATTGGAATTGTCAACGATTAATTTGCCCGAAGTGTACTCATCTTTTTCGAATACAGAACTCAGTAATTCGTCTTTTTCAAACTGCTTTGTTTTGTAATTTAATTTAAAAATACCATCCTTGCAGGCGTAATAAATCGTATTATTAAATTTGGCGAGACTGGCGTTCTTGCCTTTTTTTGGCGAGGCATACGTATCGGATTTTCCTTTTTGCATTGCGGCATCCAGTTGTATCCTGAATATCCCTTTGTATTCATGACTTACATAAACCTCGAGTGCGTTGGTAATTTCAAAATATTTTGTTGAATAATCGAACCCGGAAATTTTGTTTCTAAAAACCCATTGATTATTTGCTTTTTCTAAAACTGAAATTCCGTAATAATTTCCTTGAACTAACCAATTCGGGTGATTCGGCACGGTTTCAAATTTCCAGCTTCCAGATTGTGAAAAAATCGACTTCGCTAATGTGTCCTCGACAATAAAAGTACCTGAATCATGGCCGCAAAAAAGTGTTCCTTGGTATTCAAACAAAGACCAAACCTGACCTTTAGTTCCTGCAATAAATTTAAATTCTTCACTACTTCCATAATTTTTATAAAAGAGTCCTTGGTTTGTTCCGATGTATAATTTTCCTTTGTGAAGTAACGAAGTGTAAACCGTTCCGAAAACACCAGTATCATCAGAAAAACTTTTTAAAGGGGTTTCAAGATTGATGCAATTGATACCATTGTCTAAGCCTATCCACAAATTTTTGTCACTATCTTCGAACAACGACAGTATTGTATTGTTGCTCAAACCTCTGTTTTGGGTGATATGGTACTTGATTTTTCCATCGCTTGTCATCACGAAAATACCGTTGGATACTGTTCCAAGCGCGAAACTGCCGTCAGAAAGCATTTGACTGCTATAAATACTGCTCGCTGCCAAAACTGATTCGGCCTCAGTGACGAATTTGGTTAGATTACCAGAAATTAATTTATAAAAGCCGTTCAACTGGGTTTGAATTAACAGGCCTTCGTCATCACTAAAAATATTTACAATTTTATTGTTTTGTAGGATTGGATTATCAGAAATCAATTTGCTTTTCCCGTTTTCAATTTCAAAAAGGCCCTGCTGAAGCGTTTGAAAATAAATAGAATTATTTGTTCTGAACGATTTGATAATTCCTTTTTGGGGGGCTATAATATTAAAAATTTTAGTCTTTGTATCGTAAATATAAATTCGGCTCAGCGATTGAAATATAACCCATTGATCATAATTGTGAATGTTCCAAAATTGCTCATCATCCTGGATCTTATTTTTTATATTATTGCTCAGCGAAGTATATTTTAACTGCCCGTCAGATTGTCGACTCCAAAATCCAAATTCCATGTAGCAACCAGTATAGACTTTTTTATCGATGACTCTTACCGAACGAATAATGGTTTCGTTGGGCGATGGATAGAGCGTCCAATTTGAGCCGTTAAATTCTAAAAGTCCCTCATTGTTGGCAAAAAACATGAAATGATTTTGATCCTGAGAAATCATCCAGTTTTGATTTCCAGCACCGTAGGTTGTCGAATTGTATTTTAAAATCGGCGGCAATTCTTGCGAAATAATAACACCAAAGGGATACAGTAAAACAAAGAAAAATAAACATTTTAAAAATCTAATTTTTTGCATTAAAAGAAGGATAACAAATGGATTTAGCGATGAAAGATAAACATAAAATTAAATAAAAAACATGAACTAATTTTGATTAAATAAAAACAGCACGCTCTTTCGAGACGTGCTGTGAACTAAAACCCAATAAAATTATTTTTTTAAAAACCTTGCCGTGGCGGTTTTTCCGTCAATTGTAGACTCCATCACGTAAACGCCAGATTCCAGTTGGCTAATATCCAACGTGATTGCATCTGCATTTGGATATTGACCCATTACTTTTTGACCTAATAAGTTATACACCGACAGCTTTTCAATGTTATTTTTTGCGCTAATGGTTAAACTGTTTAACGCTGGATTTGGGTACATTGAAATTTGCGAATTCTCAAACTGCGCTACACTTAATGCCGCTGGAACTACCACAACATTTCCTAAGGCAGCCTCGTTAGCTGGATTTCCATTGAGGCCGGTTACAGAAAATCCATATTGAACAATCAATCCTGCTGGAATGGCGTTCGCAGTAATACTAAACTGTTGACCAGTTACTAAAGGTGCCGTAACAGAAACGTCTGTTGAGTAGCCCGTAGCAGGATTTAATCCTTTAATAAAGGCAATAGCAGTATATCCAGAGGCCAAGGTATTACTTGTCACATTTCCTTTGAAAGTTACGGTTTGCCCATCCAAAGCAGGGTCTTCTACAAATGTATTGCCCTCAAAGATTTTATTTCCCAAGGCACCATTTGACCAATATGGATCGGATGCATTATAGGTATTGAAATTTGGAGAAAGCGTGGCAATGCTACTTGCTGGATCAATTGTAGATTTAATGTCTGCAACGGCCCAAGAAGAACCAAATTGGTAGTTGTTGCTGGTGTCGAAGACATTCGCATAGCCGACCCAAGTCGCGCTTCCGCTAACCGTGACGGTAACTTGCGCTGACAACTGTTGGTTCATCGCTACAAAGCAAAAAACAAACAAACCGATAGAGAGTAATTTTTTTTTCATGGTGTAAATCGTATTTAGTTATTTCCAAATTTAATGTGCAATTTATGAAAAATCATCAAAAGATGGGTATACAAAAACTATACATTTTTCAGAATTACATTTACTTAAAATCTTTAGAGAAAAAGCAAGCCCCGTGGGCTCACCCAAACAATTAATACAAATTAATTTTTCTTTTTTACGTTTATATGTTGTGGTGATGTTGGGGTAACTATCACGTTTGCGTAGTTAAATTG
The DNA here is from genome assembly GCA_014378065.1 of Flavobacterium sp. Lineage (GTDB taxonomy): Bacteria > Bacteroidota > Bacteroidia > Flavobacteriales > Flavobacteriaceae > Flavobacterium. Next base: position 21,736 of record JACMOK010000076.1, on the reverse strand, counting down.
TTATCGTCAGCGCTGTAAATATTTCAAATGAGCCGAATAAAATGTCAATTCAATAAAAATAGCATTCGTTTTCATGGTATCTGAAGTTTTTGATGGTGCCATAATTTACTTATTGTAAGACTTAATTTTTCTGTTGAAAAACAGCTGAATGATTAACTGATTAGGGTAGAAAAAAAAAGCACGCTCTTAAAACGTGCTTTTAAACTAGAAAAATAATGTTACCGTTTTATCAGTTTTGAAACTGTAATATTACCATTACTACTCGTTTTTAAAATGTAAGTTCCCGATGGTAGGTCAGAAACATCAATATTTACTGTTGGAGCGTATGCATTTTGCCTTTTTAACTCTTGTCCGGTAAGCGAATAAATTGCAAAGTTCTCAATGGCATCATTGCCAATAATCGTTAATCGATCATGCGCAGGATTAGGATACAATTTAATAATTGAAGGGCTAAAGGCTGCAGTAGATAGGTTATCTCCTAAATCAGCATCGTCGAAATAATAATTTTCACCCGTACCGTTAACTCCAAAATTAAAAAACACAACCAGCCGTTGGTAATTATTAGCGCTGACAATGGCTGGGAAATTAAATATTAACTCTTCCCAACTATTGGCTACCGTGTTGGTAACATCAACCTCGGTATTGACCGTTGGATTTGCCAAATTCTCGAGTTTCATTTTAATTGTAATTCCGGCTTGCGGCGCCCATGTTTTTATTTTTATACTTTGAACCGTATTAAAATCGAATGGTGCATCGAGTTCTATAAAAGATCCCGCATATGTTTCTCCCGGATTTTTTGTCAACCGGGCCACATTTGCTGATAAATTGATGCCACTCATATCTGGATTCCCAATTTTAGTTGTGACGGCACCGCCAAAACTGGTGAAAGTATAAGTTAATGTCGGAGATTCAAAATCTAAAGGCAGTGTCGGTCTAGGCGGCGGAATAATTTGATTCCCAAATGTAATGGCGTCAAAATAGACAATATTTTCAGTGGTTCTCGCACTAAAATCCGGGAAAATAATAATCTGGTCAATAGCTGTCGAAGAAGGCAATCCAATTATTCCTGCAAAGTTAAAGGTCAACTCTTCCCATTGGTTGATTACAGTGTTGGCGACTCTGAGTTCACCAGTAGATGCACCGCCTTGCGTAGCAAATTTTATCCCTACGTCACTGATAACCGATTTCCATACTTTAATTCGGACGGTTGAATTTGAGGCGTCCAAAGTAAAAGTACCGATGTCTGAGCCATGCAAAGACTCGCAGCCGGCATAGGGAGCGCCATCTACTCTTGCGGTAAATTTAGCAACTGTGGCAGAAGGGTTGCCCGGGGAAGGGTCTGGATTAGCAATAAACTCCAAGGAAGGTGGTGGCGTTCCATTTTCAAACACAGTCCACGTCCAATTGGTTCCTATACCGCCAATTTCAAAATCTACCGGCGCCACTTGTGAAAATCCAAGGGTAGATAGAAATAAAAGCGCAATTGATGTAATTTTTTTCATAAGTAATTCAGGTTTTAGTTATTATCAAATTTAAGCTTCCGTTGCAACAAAATTGCTTATCGAAGTATATAAAAACTATACAACAAAAAAAATGCTGTTTACGTGCATTACTGACAGGCAATATCATGAAGTTGTACTGTAAAATTTCTTATGCTATTCGAGAAATTGCTTGTAAGAACATTCCAAAATTAATGTTGCTTTTACATAGTGGTAATCCATATAAAAAAGCAAATTATACAAGTAAAATAAAAGTAACTTTCAAATATAACGGCAGTGCAGTTAAAATATTCACAAAAATAAATGCATTTAATTAAATTGATGATATTGCTTTTTGGCAAACGTCTGGGTCAAAACAAGGATATCCCAAATTACTTTTCACCCACGATTTCTTTCTAATACTATTATTAATTACCTTTGTCTACATTTTAATTTGCTATGATTGTAACCGACATTTCGACACTAGAACCTAAAAAAAATATTATAATTAAAGGGGCTCAAGTTCACAATTTAAAGAATTTGGACGTAGCCATTCCTAGGAACAAGCTAGTCGTCATCACGGGCCTTTCAGGTTCTGGAAAATCGTCTTTGGCGTTCGACACCCTTTATGCAGAGGGACAGCGGCGCTATGTAGAAAGTTTGTCTTCTTATGCCCGGCAATTTCTGGGCAGATTGGACAAACCAAAAGTCGAATACATCAAAGGGATTGCTCCCGCCATAGCCATTGAACAAAAAGTCAATACAACCAATGCGCGTTCGACCGTAGGAACCTCAACCGAAATTTACGATTACCTCAAATTACTATTCGCAAGAATAGGGAAAACTTATTCTCCTGTTTCCGGAAAAGAAGTAAAGAAAGACAGTGTGACCGATGTGGTCAACGAAGTCAAATCATTTGAAATAGACAGTAAATGGTTGCTGTTGGCGCCAATTTATTTAGAAGAAGGTAGAAAGCTTGAAGACAAATTGAAGGTGTTATTGCAACAAGGGTTCTCCAGAATTTTTGTAAAAGGCGAAACGCTTCGTTTAGATGAATTAGACTCAATTAAATTAGACAGAAAAGAAGTTCTTTTAGTCATTGATCGTATTGTGGTAAAAGAAGAAGAGGAATTCTACAACCGTCTTTCAGATGCCATACAAACCGCGTTTTTTGAAGGAAAAGGCATTTGTTATTTACAAGAATTGGATTCGACAAAGAGGCACACCTTCAGCAACAATTTTGAAATGGATGGCATTACATTCCTAGAACCCAATGTGCATTTGTTCAGTTTCAACAATCCTTACGGCGCTTGCCCGGTTTGTGAAGGATATGGCAATGTTATTGGAATTGATAATGATTTGGTGATTCCAAATACTGCGTTATCGGTTTATGAAAATGCAATATTTCCATGGCGGGGTGAAAGTATGAGCTGGTTCCGGGATGAATTGGTTAACAATGCCTATAAATTCGACTTCCCGATTCACAAACCGTATTTTGAATTGACCGAAGTGCAAAAGGATTTAATTTGGAAAGGCAATCCTTACTTCCAAGGACTTAACGCGTTTTTCAAAGAATTAGAAGAGAAAAATTACAAAATCCAAAATCGCGTTATGCTGTCGCGATACCGTGGCAAAACCAAATGTTATGCGTGTAAAGGCAAACGACTGCGAATTGAAGCCTCCTTTGTTAAAATAAACGGGCAAACTGTTTCTGACTTAGTAGATTTACCGATTAAGAAACTCGTGGCTTTTTTTCAAGCAATGACACTTGACCCCTTCGATCAAAAAGTAGCCAAAAGACTTTTGATCGAAATCAACAATCGATTGAATTTCCTTGTCGAGGTGGGTTTAGACTATCTCACCCTGAATCGCAATTCTGCCACACTTTCGGGAGGAGAATCGCAGCGCATCAATTTAGCGACTTCATTGGGCAGCAGTTTAGTAGGTTCAATGTATATTTTAGACGAGCCCAGCATTGGCTTACATCCCAAAGATACCGAACGCCTGATCAAAGTCTTGCTATCGCTCCGTGATTTGGGTAATACGGTTATTGTTGTAGAACACGACGAAGACATTATGAAAGCGGCCGATATGATTATCGATATCGGACCCGAAGCAGGCACCTACGGTGGCCACCTCGTCGCTCAGGGTAACTTTGAGGAAATCCTGAAATCGACCTCCTTAACCGCTAAATATTTAAACGGCGACATGAAAATTGCGGTGCCTCGTATCAGAAGAAAATGGGGAAATTACATTGAAATCCTTGGTGCTAGAGAAAACAACCTGCAAAATGTAGATGTCAAATTTCCGTTGGAAGTACTAACGGTGATTACTGGCGTGTCTGGCAGCGGAAAAAGTACATTGGTTAAAAAAATACTGTTTCCCGCATTACAAAAAAAACTTGATGGTGTGGGAGAAAAAGCAGGACAATTTACTGAAATGCGGGGCTATTATCACAAAATTCAACACATTGAATATGTTGATCAGAATCCAATAGGGAGAAGTTCGCGCTCGAATCCGGTCACTTATATTAAGGCGTATGATGACATACGAGATTTATATGCCAAAGAAAAATTATCCAAAATTCGCGGCTATCTTCCAAAGCATTTTTCTTTTAATGTCGATGGTGGTCGTTGTGAAACGTGCAAAGGCGAAGGTGCGATTAATGTAGAAATGGTTTTTATGGCCGATGTACAGTTGCCCTGCGATACCTGTAACGGAAAACGTTTCAAAAAAGAAATCCTCGAAATTTATTTTGAAGGCAAAAATATCGACAATATATTAACGATGACCATTGATGATGCCGTTGCTTTTTTTAGTCAAGCGAAGCAGACGAAAATCGTACAAAAACTCCAACCACTGCAAGATGTTGGTTTGGGCTATGTGCAATTGGGTCAGTCGTCGTCTACCCTTTCTGGCGGTGAAGCGCAACGCATTAAACTGGCCTCGTTTTTAGTAAAAGGCAGTACGAAAGAAAAAGCATTGTTTGTTTTTGACGAACCTACAACGGGTTTGCACTTTCACGACATAAAAAAATTATTGACGTCTTTCGACGCCCTACTTGAGAAGGGCCACTCGATTATTGTCATAGAACACAATCTCGATTTAATCAAATGTGCCGACTATATTATTGATTTGGGTCCAGAAGGTGGTGAAAACGGTGGGAAAATTCTAGCGGTTGGCACACCCGAAGAAATCATCAGAAATAAGCAATCCATAACCGGAAAATATTTAAAGGAAAAATTATAGCGCTATTCTTCTTTTTCGGGCAGCTCCAACTGAAGGTTGAATACAAAGATTTTAACATACCGCTCCGCGTTGCTCTCATAGGAATAGGTGATGGTTTTTTTGTTGGGATTCAAAACCAGTTTTCCTCTGGCATTTTTGGAACGCATCACCCAGGTTGAATTTCCGTCTTCATCAACGGTAAAAGAAATGATTGAGCCATGATACAATCTGGCTTTGCCATCATCAGTAACACTAATTACAATATAACCATTGCTCCTTTGGTTGATTTCGCGAATGTCGATGATGGAGTTTTCAAACTCTGTATCTCTCAAATCGTAGGCGTCCTTTGCCGGATTCCAAGTATAAAACAACCGGCTGTCTGATATGTACCGCAACTGGTCGTTCACCCTAGTCGGGACAGTACCCGGAATGGTTTGCGCTAAAACTAAATTGCTCAATAACAGCAAAAAACAAATGATATTATTTCTCATTATCAGACTTTGACAAGTTCGCCAAAAGTATAAAAATTTGAGTTACATAAGATGATTCCTCAAAAAGATTTAACCGCGAAAGATTTTTAGCCGATGTCGTATCCAAATTAGAACGCTGCGTTTTCAAAATAATTGACTTTCATTTCAATTATTGGTATCAATTTTGTTTATCGCAATTAAGAGTTTAAGTGTTAGCAAATTGGTTGGTTTTGTGAAGTCCCGTTGGTCATTGTACTAGCGGGATTTTTTTTGAAGCTATTCCGGCTTTCTGCTTTATCTCTGTTCGTGCCTCACAAAGGATACCGCCGCCAATCCGGGCTAATTTCGAGACTGAGGAAATATTTTCCGCTTCATGGTATCCAAAACTTGATTGATCTCAGGGGAAATTATCCATTTGTAATTCAGATATAGGTATACGATAGTGATCAATATCGATTTTAAAATAATGCTTATGATGGGATGAAAAGGAAAATCCCAAAAATAGAAAGCCAAGAAAACTGAAATTATAATGGCGAGCGATTTACCCGTATTGACCGTGAAAGGATAAAGGTTGATTTTGTGTACTACAAACAAAAGTTTTATAGTATTGTAGACCATCACCGAAATCAGTGTGGCCAAAGCCGATCCAACGATTCCATACTTAGGAATAAACAACATATTGAGACCAATCATCATAAAAACCAACAACAATCCAAAAAACAATACCGATTTATAATACTCCGTATTCAAAATAATGGCATTGTTGTTCCCCAAAATCATATCGTAAAACTTAGACAGGCCAATTAAAAAAACCACCAGAATACCGCCGCTATACTCTGCAGGAATCAGTTGATAGACTTCTTTAATATTTAAAAAAATTCCCAACATGACCAAACCACCAAAAACCTGGAGATTGATTGCACTTTTTTTATAGAGATCATTGAGTTCGTCTAGTTTATTTTCACCCATCAATTTGGCTGTAATCGGATAAATAATCTGCAGCATCGCGCGGCTTGGTACTGCGATGACCGTGGCAATAAAAATCGCCACCGAATACAAGGCATTGCTACTGATGTTTTCATAAGCTGGAATCATCACCTTATCAAAATCCAACAATAAAACCGCCACGCTACCCGATAAAATGATAAAAAAAGAATAGCCGACAATTTCTTTAACATTGTGCGGCATTTTAAATGACAAAACCGGCGTCTTGATATACATCGCATAGCTTTTCATGGCAATGAGTTGCAACAGATAAGCCGCAAACAAGCCGTAAATAAAATCATCTTTAGTCAGCCAATTCCAATGAACGCCAAAGAGCAGCACCATAATCACCACCCTGACAAGCACTTCACTAATAAAATTTCCAAAAACAGACTGCATGTGTACTTTGACCCAGGCGTAGTATATTTCAAAATAGCCCATGCAAATTCCGATAACGGGAATGAGCCATAAAAAAGGTTTTAGTGTCGGATTTTTTTGTAAAATGAAAAACGCAATTTGTTCATAAAAGAAATAAGAAATAGCACTTACTGGAACAATCAACAAAAATGGCATCAACAACATAAAACTCAAAAATTTTTCGCGTTCATCTTCTGATTTGCATCTTGAATAAAATCGAATCAGCGTGTTGTGGACACCAAAAGCCATCAGGGGCATCATGATATTCGCCGCAGAAAGCAAAAAAGCGACCATGCCGTAATGGTTTTTCCCTAAAAAATGAGTGTATAAAAAAAGTGCATTGATGGCGCCAATACCGAACCCAAAATAGGTGATTACCGTATTTTTTATTGATTGCCTTAAAACAATTCCCATAATAAATTTGGAGTTTGGGATTTAGGTTTGAAAGATCAGGTGGGCTAACTTTTCCGTAAGGTTTTTACGAGAATATTGTTGCAAGCCTACTGCGTTAACGCACAGTTTACCACTTAAAAATTGATTAAAATAACTTAAAATGACACTTTTAAGCCTCGCTTTTTCATCGTAGACAAAGAAGACGCCGGTATTGGTGTCAGTAATAATTTCTGCAAAATCGGACCCTCTCGGACCGATAGCAATAATGGGTCTTTCGGAAACCATATACTCAAATAATTTTCCAGGAATAATGCTGATGGTTTCTATCGAATTGATTTCGATCAACAGCAACACCTGAGATTTTTTTTGATGCGTTATTGCCTCCTGGTGCGATACGTATCCAATTACATTTAGATATTTGTCTAAATTATAAGCGTGAATGGTCTCAATAATTTCTGAACTAATGGTTCCTATGAGTTTCAATTCAAAATGCTTTTCAAATTCTGGAATCTCTCGAACCAATTCTGATAGACTTTGCCAAAGAATGGTCGGATTTCGACCAGGCAGAAATGAACCGATATGTGCCAACGAGAATTGCGTATCAAGAACAGGCTTTGAAGTTGTCGTTACATCGTAGCCGTTTGTGATCACAGCAATGGGCCTTTCGGTGATGGCTTCGAATTCAAGCTTGGTGTTTTTGCTGGTAACAATAATAAGATCGGCTGACTGCAATACCTTTTGTTCTAAAGATTTATGCTTGTTCTCTGCGTAAGCAGACAATTTAAGTGACTTATGATAGCCAATGGTCGTCCATGGATCACGGAAATCAGCTATCCATCGAAGTTCAAGTTTCTTTTTTAACTGCAAGCCAATCAGGTGCATACTGTGCGGCGGACCAGATGTGATCACCGTATCAATATGATTTGCTTTAAGATATTTTTTTAAAAACCTTACAGATGGTTTTATCCAAAAAATCCGTGCATCGGGAATAAAAACATTGCCGCGAATCCAAATTAAAAATTCTTCAAGAGCCGTCTGTTTTCGTTGACTCGGAATATTTCCAGCGCTAATGCTCTTGATTTTACTTTTTGAAAAAAGCGAGGCCAACCCATAAGGTTCAAATATTTTTTTCCTAATTACTACTGTCTGAGATGAAATTTCATCAATTAAGTCGCTGTCTATAATGGGATAGGTCGGGTTTAGAGGCGCATATACCACAGGTTCAATATTAAAATCTGGCAAGTATTTTACAAACTTTAACCAACGCTGCACGCCAGGTCCTCCTGCGGGGGGGAAATAATAACTAATAATGAGGACTTTTTTCATCTGTTTAGTATTTGGAATTTAAATTCCATTCGAGCCAACCCTTAGTTTTTCAATTTATGCCATTTCTTTTTTCTTTCGAAATACAAGCCTCCAACAATTAAAAACACCATCGCTATAGCACTAAAGAAAGCGATCCTGCTTCCCTTCTTTACCACCTGAGGATCAAATTTAAACTCAACAATATGTTTACCTGAAGGAATTTCCATAGCCCTCAACGCATAATCCGCTCTTATATAAGTGGCTTTTTTACCATCAATGTAGGCGTCCCAACCGTCTTTATAATACATTTCTGAAAATACCGCGAGGCCATTTTGTGCGTTTGAGGAAGCATACTTTAAATAATTGGGTCGATAGATCGCTAAAGTTATTGCAGCCGTGCTGTCTTTCTCAAAAGATGTATTGCCAACAAACTTCCCAAATTCCATTTTATTGACCACGGCCATATTTTTTGAATCCAAACTGTCGAGTGCTTTCATTTCCTCATTAGCGGCATTGACCCACTTCACTTGGCGTACAAACCAAGAATTGCCATTAATTTCAGGATTTTGAGTAGGAAATTGTTTCCCTTCTTTATCCGTTTGAATGATGTATTTGACATTGAGCATGTCGAGTACCTCCATATTGTTTTTGGCAATCTGATAATCAAACAACTGTTGCATTCTCCTTGGCTTAGCGGCATGATAACCCCCAAGCGACTTATGAAAATAAGAAGCGCGCCCGCTCGATAAATTACCGTCCACTTCAAATACCCGATAATGCGTCGTATCTAGTAAAATTTGTTTGTCTGCGGGCGTTTCCTCGAACGGGGCGTCTACTGCACTCGCACTTACAAAATCTTTACTGCTTACATAATTTTTATCAATAAAAAACAAATCGCCTACCATCAACAGCCCTAGTAGAATGACGGCTGTAGTCGACTTAACGCGATTTTTGACAAAAAGCCAAAGCAACCCCGATGCCATCAGAATAAGAAAGCCGGAACGCAATAAATCTGCCGAATACATACTTCTTCTGTCATCTTTAAGGGCGTTTACAAAATCAGGCCCGTAACTCTTGATGAAATATTCATCGCTGCCGCCTGAGAACGAAAAACTTCCTTTAAACAAAAACAAAAGCAAAAGAATTCCAAAGCTGATTGCAGTGGTTTTCCATAGCGCTTTCTGCTTCCATTTTTCGTCTGAATTCTGATCTGATGTAAAAAATGATTGCAGTCCCATTACTGCTAGAACCGGGAAACACAGTTCCAACAACACTTGAATCGATGATACTGCCCGAAACTTATTGTACATTGGAATAACATCGATAAAAAAATCGGTCATAACCGAAAAGTTTTTGCCCCATGACAGCAACAACGAAAAAACGGCCCCCGTTAAAAATACATATTTAATTTTCCGCTGATCATAAAACAACGCTAAGACTGCCAAGAAAAATACTACCGCGCCAATGTAAGCGGGGGCCGCAACAATTGGTTGGTTTCCCCAATAGGTGGGCAAGGCGGTAGAAAAATCTTTTGCCTGACCTTCCGGGACGCCTTGACCGATCATGAAATCATACATTTTACTTTGGGTTCCTAAATTTTCACTGTTCGAACCGCCAAACAATCTGGGGGCAATGAGATTAAAACTTTCCGCAATTCCATAACTATATTCTGTAATGTATTCATTACTTAACGCATTGTCATTTTTACTGGGAGTTCCATCAGCATTAAAAGTCAACTCGCTTTTGTCTCTTGTGCTGAACTTAGCATATTCTGCTGTGGCCATCAAATTTGTCGCGTTAGATCCGATGGCTAACAATCCTGCGATTAAAAAAGTGCCAAAACAGTAAAAGATAGTCTTAAAGTCTTTTTGTTTTGCGTATTTGAAAATAAAAAACCCAGAGAGAATCAACAAGAACAGCAATAAATAATAAGTCATTTGAAAATGATTGGCATTAATTTCTAAAGCTGCCGCAATCATGGTTAGTATTCCTCCAATAATAAATTTGCGTCGAAAAACCAATATAACGCCTGCAATTACTAATGGCATGTAAGCAATGGCATGCGCTTTTGCATTGTGTCCGACACCCAAAATAATAATAAGATATGTAGAAAACCCGAAAGCAAGTGCGCCAAAAAAGGCCTCCAATGGCTTTGCTCGCATCACCAGCAAAAGGACGTAAAATCCTAAAAAATAGAGCAGTAAGTAATCGGCAGGACGAGGTAAAAACCGTAAAACCGAATCGAGTTGTTTGACATAATTGTGCGGGTAATTGGCACCCAGCTGGTAAGTTGGCATACCCCCGAAAGCAGCGTTGGTCCAGTAGGGTTCGCTGTGATTTAGAGCTCTAAAATCATTTTGCTCCTTTGCCATTCCGGTGTATTGCGTAATATCGGACTGTAGAATTTTTTTGCCTTGAAGCACCGGGTAAAAATAAACGAGAGACACCAGGATAAAACCAACAATGGCTATTGCGTGGGGATAAAACTTGTCAAGTATTTTCATGATTGTAGCGCGAATTCCGAATTTAAGAACCAAAAATAGTCAAAATATTGGCGCTTTAAAACTATCTTCAAGGAATAAACGAGCTTTTGAAAAAATTACTCTATTTCTTCGTAATCGACATATTCGCCTACTTTTTTTGTTTCGTGCGGTTTTGCCGATTTTGCAGTATCTGAAATTATTGGTTCTTTGTTCAAATTATCGCTTTGATTAAAAGACCCCGATTGGTATTGACTTTGCTGTTGAAAATTTTCTCCAGCTTTCTCCACCACTTTTTTGACCAACATTGGTAAAAATAACCGTGCTAAAAATTTAAAAACATAGTAAAAAGCAACAAAATAAAATATTGTTTTTAAAATACCATTAAAGGATGCTTCTTGCATGATTAATTTTTTTCCAAAAATAGTAAATCCAACGGGGATTCATTCTTAAATAAATAATAAAATATAGTACATTTGAAATGCGTTATCCGTTTCATTTAAAACGAAAATATGTCCAATAACAAATCTCCGTTCATCTTGCTGTTGCTATTGATTACCAATCTGAGTTATGGTCAGTTTACTGATGTTATCAATTCAAATCGACCCGGAGAATCGCAGGCTGCCTTCTCTGTAGGCAAAACCGTTTTTCAGGCAGAACTTGGTTTCTCCGGCTTCCGAGAAGATCATTTTGACTACAACTATGAAGCCAGTGGCTTCGGAAGCGAGCTTACCCTGAGGTATGGTGCTTTTTTTGAACAGTTAGAATTTATTGCTGATCTAAGCTATCAAAATGAAAGTTACAGCATTCCCGATATTACTAACGAACACCGAAGCGGTTTAAGGCAAACAACTATTGGCGCAAAATTTTTAGTGTATGATCCTTATAAAAATTACGAAGAAAAACCCAATTTAAGGAGCTGGAAGGCGAATCACAAATTCAGTTGGAGGCAATTTATTCCGGCAATCGGAGTGTATGGCGGTGTAAATTTAGATCTTTCCAATAATAAGTTTTCAAGATACGGCTTGCTTCAAAATAAGAAAACAAGTCTTAAAGGAATGATCATTACACAAAATCAATTTGGGAAATTTGTTTTTGTAACCAATATTATTTTAGACCGATTTCCAGCACAAAAATCAATAGACTTTGTGGTTACTTTGACCAGAGGATTTAATTCGAGATGGTCAGGATTTATAGAAAGTCAGGGATACAACAGTAGTTACTACACCGATATTCTTTTTAGAGGCGGTGCCGCTTATTTGGTGGCTCAAAATATTCAGGTGGATGCCTCTTTGGGTACCAATTTAAAAAACACCCCTTCTCTAGTTTTTGTGGGAGCCGGATTGGCCTGGCGTTTCGATGCAAATTATAATGAGGTCATGCTTCGTATTCCAAAAGAAGAGAAAAGCAAAGACGAAAAGAAAAAAGACAAGAAAAAAGAAAAAGCAAAAAAACGTCTCGATGCTATAGACGCAGGAGAAAAAGTAAAATAAATAATGATCTTGATTCAAGAAGTTACCACCAAAAAATTATTGAAAGATTACGTTACCTTTCCCTTTTCCTTATACGAAAACCATCCATACTGGGTTCCGCCATTGATAAATGACGAAATGGAAGGTTTTGATAAAACCAAAAACCCTGCTTTTGAAACTGCCGAGGCCTATCTTTATTTGGCTTACATCGATAACAAAATAGTGGGTCGGATTGCAGCAATTATCAATTGGAATGAAGTCAGAGACCAGCATAAAAGAAAAGTTCGTTTCGGTTGGTGGGATGTGATTGACGATATTGCAGTGACCAAAGCCTTGCTCGAAAAAGTATATGAACTAGGAAGAAAAAACAATTTAGAATATGTCGAAGGTCCGATTGGTTTTTCCAATCTTGATAAAGTAGGCGTTTTAACGGAAGGATTTGATTATATCGGCACTATGATTACGTGGTATAATTATCCGTACTATGCCAAACATCTCGAGCAGTTGGGCTATGTTAAAGAAAAAGAATTTCTCGAAAGTAAATTCCCTTTCAGCAATGTAAAACCCGATGCTTTCGAAAAGGCGCAGGAATTGATCAAGAAACGCTATCAACTCAAAGCGGTTAGTTTTACGAAAACCAATGACCTGATGCCGCTCGTAGATGAGATGTTTGATTTGTTCAATTCAGCCTACGCCACTTTATCATCATTTGTGGCAATTACCGATATTCAAAAAAAATATTTCAAGAAAAAATACATCAACTTCATCAATCCAGAATACATCAAATTTGTAATGGATAAAGACGATAAAATGGTGGCTTTCAGTATCGTTATGCCTTCCTTTTCAGAAGCTTTACAAAAAGCAAAAGGCAAAATGTTTCCTTTTGGGTTTTACCACCTGATGCAAGCCAGAAAACATAGTAAGGAGGTGTTGTTTTATCTCATCGGCGTTCTACCAGAGTACCAAAGCAAAGGGGTAACAGCCATTATTTTTGACGAATATTATAAAACCTTTACCGAAAAAGGAATTACCAGTTGCATTAGAACACCAGAACTAGAAGACAATTTTGCGATTCAAAACTTATGGAAACATTTTAATCCCGAAATTCATAGAAGACGAAGGACCTACAGGATTGATCTATAAATTCTGAGTACCACCAATTTTATGGACAGACCACTTTTGATAAGATGGTATTAGGGTCAAATTGCAGTGTTTTCGGGTCTTTAAAGGTAACTTTTCCAGCATTGTCATCAACCGATTCGCCAAACCCTTCGGTATAAGTCGCACCCATTTTTAAAAATGCTACATCGCGAACCGAAGTCATGCCTTCTGATTTAAAAGTATAAACGGCCAAAAGCGTATCGCCCTTTAGTTCCCCAACCAAAGTGCCCTCATTCTTGTCTTTTTGAAACCGATGGTAAGAAAGATTTCCAGAAGTTAATTGGTTGCCCTCTATTTTAAGTTGCATCGAAATAGTGTCGTTTTTAAATATTCCCAAGTAACACTCTTCCGTAATTGATGCTTCAGGCAGCTGCGTTTCTGACACCGCTTTTTCCGTCTCCTTTTTACAGGAAGTCAACACACTTGCTAAAATAAACCCATACAACATCTGCTTTAACATACCTTATTATTTTAAATTGATCTTAAAAATAGAATATTATTCTGCAATCGCTTTCAAAACAACTTTAATCTAAAAAGAGAATAGATTTATAACTTATTACTGTAAGGTTAAACAAATTTAAGAAACATCAACCTTAGTTCGATCGGCAATTTCTTTGTAAGTTCCGTTGACCAATTTCTCGCGAATGGCTTCAAAAGCAAATAAAGTTTCGTCGATATCAGCTAGTGTATGGGATGAAGTCGGAATCATACGCAACAAAATAATCCCTTTCGGAATCACCGGATAAATTACTATCGATAAAAATATACCGTAATTTTCTCTTAAATCATTGACCATCACCATTGCTTCGGGTACACTTCCTTCTAAATAAACCGGCGTAACACAAGTGTTGGTATCGCCAATATTGAAATTACGAGAACGCAAGCCATTTTGCAGCGCATTTACATTTTCCCACAATTTATCTTTAAACTCGGGATGGTTGCGCAACAATTCCAAACGCTTCAAAGCCCCAACGGTTTGTATCATTGGTAATGCTTTGGCAAACATCTGCGAACGCAAATTGTATTTTAAATAATCAATGATTTCCTTGTCAGCCGCAATAAATGCACCGATACTGGCCATAGATTTGGCAAAAGTCGAAAAATAAACATCAATCTGATCCTGAACACCTTGCTCCTCTCCTGCTCCGGCACCCGTTTTTCCGAGCGTTCCCAATCCATGGGCATCATCTACCAACAACCGAAAATTGTAGCTTTCTTTCATGGCCACAATCTCTTTCAACTTGCCCTGCTGGCCGCGCATTCCGAAAACACCCTCGGTGATAAATAAAATACCGCCACCCGTTACTTCGGCCATTTTGGTGGCTCGTTGCAGGTTTTTTTCCATACTTTCCACATCATTGTGTCGGTAGGTAAACCGTTTTCCCATATGCAAACGAACGCCGTCAATAATGCAGGCATGCGCATCCACATCATATACAATAATATCATTTTTTGTGACCAAAGCGTCGATCGTCGACATGATGCCTTGGTAACCAAAGTTCAGTAAATAAGCCGATTCTTTCATCACAAAAGCCGCTAGTTCTTGCTCTAATTGCTCGTGAACCGCAGTGTGTCCTGACATCATTCTTGCCCCCATCGGATACGCTGCGCCATATTGCGAAGCCGCCTCCGCATCTGCTTTGCGCACTTCCGGATGGTTGGCCAAGCCCAAATAATCGTTCAGGCTCCAATTCAAAATACTTTTACCATGAAACTGCATCCTCGGGCCCAATTCTCCTTCTAACTTTGGAAAAACAAAATAACCTTCGGCCTGCGAAGCCCATTTTCCTAAGGGTCCTTTGTTGTTTTGAATTCTTTCGAATAAATCTCTTACCATACGAATCGATGTATAAAACTTAATTTTTTAGAAGTCGCAAAATTAATTATTTAAAAATTAAAAGTAGCAGTGAATTTAAAATTATTTTCAGTCAGCTTTTTCCTGCTGTCTGCTGTATCTTTTGTGCGTTAAAGAAACGACACAAAAGGATGCCGCGCCCATCAGGGCTAAAAAATTACATTGACGATAAACATTTGTATATTTGACAAAATTTCAATTTTAAATCAGATGTCGCAATACCCAAAAGAATTAAAACTCGCGGTGCTCATCGATGCCGACAATGTGCCGTACAGCAATGTCAAAGGCATGATGGAGGAAATCGCCAAATTTGGCACCCCCACCACCAAACGCATTTATGCCGACTGGACCAAGCCCAACGCCGGAGGCTGGAAAAGCGTTTTACTTGAACATGCCATCACCCCAATCCAACAATACAGTTATACCATCGGAAAAAATTCTTCCGATTCGGCTATGATTATTGATGCGATGGATTTGTTATATTCAGACAAAGTCGACGGATTCTGCATCGTTTCAAGCGATAGCGATTTTACGCGTTTGGCCATCCGCCTTCGTGAATCAGGAATGAAAGTCATTGGCATTGGCGAAAAGAAAACCCCCAACTCGTTCATTGTAGCCTGTGATCGTTTTGTATACATTGAAGTGCTCGACGGTGCGATTACCAAAAAGAAAATAAGCAAACAAAACGTACTTGGCACCAAAAAACCCATTGAACCTGTAGAAAAAGAAGCTGCTAGTAAAGTCGATTTGCAGACTATTGAACTCATCGAAGCTACTATTGAAGCCATAGGTGATGACGATGGCTGGGCATTTTTAGGTGATGTGGGCAATTTAATCGTGAAGAAAAAACCAGAATTTGACCCCAGAAACTACGGCTTTAACAAACTGACACCCTTACTTAAATCGCTTACTGATATTTTAGAAATCGACGAACGCGATTCAGAAAAGAAAGGCATTAAACACGTCTTTGTTCGACTGCGGTTTAGTTAGTTGCTCTTAAAAATAAAAAAGCCTCTCCATGCCGGAGAGGCTTTTTTTATGCTTTTAAAAGATGTTTTTATCTCTTAATTACCCGAAGTGTTTTTACATTTTCACCTTGTGTTACTGTTACATTGTACACACCGGATGGATATTGGTTTCCAATTTCTTGCGTCGCCATGTCAGCCGAAATCACTTGGCGTGTTTCGATCTGTCTTCCCAACATGTCAAATACTTTTACCTCGATGTTGTTCTCACTAGAAGTATTCACATCTAATTTAAATGTATCAGCGTAAGGATTTGGATATGCTTTCACCGCAAATGTTGATGTCGTGGCTGCAGCATTTCTCGTAATTGTTGAAGCTGTAGTGATGGTGCACGAAGAACCAAAAGGTTGGTATACGCTATTGTATAAAATGGCAACCCTAATTGTATACGTTGTACTTGTTGCTGGTGGCGCACCGGCCAAATTATGCAAATTGAAACGGCTGTTTGGCGTATCAAAAAATCTCGTTGAAGCACCGTTTACCACTTCAAAACGATAGCCGGTAGCTTCAGGAACCTGAGTGGCATAAATAGTTGTCCAGGAATTGCTGATCGTAATACCACATTGTGACGGCGTTACGTTTGAAGTACCCGGAGTGAGCGGTGTTGTTAAGGTACAAGATGCACCATAGTCCTGAAAAATTCCTCCAATAAATAAAGAAACTCTTACAGTGTAGGTGGTAGCATAGGCAGCACCTCCAAGAAGATTGCCTAAATTAAATCTATTGACAGCAGTATCAAAAGTTCTTACTGGATTTACTCCATCGGAAACTTCAAAACGATATTGGCTTGCAGCCGTCACTTGATCGGCATAGATCGTATTGGCCAAATTGGTTAAAGTACTACCACATTGTGCAGCAATCACATTCGTGGTCGCGGGAACAGCAGGTGTTGTTACAGCGCAGGAAGCAGCATATGCTCTCCAAAAACCAGGCGCTGTTTTAACTGCTACTCTAATAGTATAAGTAGTGGCATAGGTAGCGCCTCCAGCAAGATTTAATAAGTTAAAGCTACTGTTAACAGCATCGTACACTCTTACGTTGCTTCCATTAGTTACCTCAAAACGATAACCCGATGCACCTGATACTTGATTTGCATAAATAGCGGTGGCAATATTGGTTAAGGTAATTCCGCATTGAGAGGGTTGTAAACTAGAAGTGGGTGCTACCTCATCGATAACCCCATCGCAATTGTCATCGATAGCGTTACCCAAAACTTCAACATGGTTGGGATTGATCTCAAAGTTATTGTCGTTGCAATCCGTTCCAATGTTGGTAGCAGTGTATCCCGTTGGCTGTGTTGCTCCGTAGCAAAGCGTTACCGTTGCGGGATTACCGTTGTAATACCCATCATTGTCATTGTCAACATAAAAGTTGCCACTTTGATAAGTTGCGACGTTGTTATCATCACAATCACCAGTAATAAGCGCATAATTAGTTGGAGGCGTCGCAGCGTTTACCGCACAGACACTTTGCAAAGTTCCTGTTCCGTATCCATCGCCATCTGCATCAACATAAAAAGAGAACGTAGCATGTTTGGTCGCATCATTATCATTACAGTCATTACTATTAGTGACAGCTGGATTGCCAGAAAAAATTGGAGCACCACTGCAACTTACCAGAGGGACTGTTAGATCTCCAAATCCATCCCCATCTGCGTCGGCATAATAAGTGGTGTTTGCCGATACGCCAGTCAATACTAATGTATTACTGGTTGTGACAGTCAAAATACTAGCGGTGAAATCAGTCCGTTCAACAGCTGTAACTGCGATCGTCTGACCGTTGTTGACAGCAAACAAGACAATTTGAAAAGTGGCAAAGCCAGAACCATTTGCTGTAACATTGGATACAGATTGTGTTGTTCCGTTGTTGATGGTGTAGTAAATTTTAGAAATACTGCCAGGCAATAAACCGTTTACATTAAAATTAGCAGGAGAACCCTCGCAAACTGTTTCCACCGCCTGGTCTATGCTTCCAAAAGTAGGAGCGTCTGCAGCGGTTAATACTGAAATCACGTTAGAGTTGGCGGAAGTACTGTTAGTGCTTACCGCTCTTACTCTATAATAATAGTTAGTGCTTGAAGTTAAACCCGCAACCAACTGTGACGTTCCACTTACAGTAAAATCCTGATAAGGAGCCACAAATGAAGGGGCTACATTGTTAATCGTATGCGTCCCTAAATTGGTTGGTGGGAAACTCGCGTTGTAAGGATTGGCAGATACCGTCCATTCAGAATTGCCCACTGTAGTTCCCGCCGAAGCAGTCCAATTGGTATTCGGACTAAGTATTGTTGCTTTTCTAATTAAGATTTTGTCAGTTGTCGCATTTGTTGTTCCGGCAACTGCCCAACCTGCTCCAGGATCTGCTCCAGAAGTTCCAACCGCATCTAAAATGGTATAGACAGTGCCAGAACCGCCATTGTAAGCAATTCCGACAGCATCATTTCCATTGAAATTCATTGGTGCTGCAGTAATGTACAGATTTGCACCGGGAGTATCAGTTGCATTGTTGGCGATCACGTAGGTTTGATTGTTGGCTAACGTTCCTGTTAAATTTAAGGTGCTTTCTGGCCATGCGCCTCCATTATTAATTCCCCAAAGTTGATAGTTGGCTAAATTAACATTTGCTCCGGTTCCATTGTAAATTTCAATATATTTTCTGTTGCCAGGTATACCTTCGCCATATTCTGAAATGAACAAATTTGCGGTAGGTGTGGTAACTCCAAATATAGCAGACGTACTCACATCCAAACGATAAGAAGTCGCACCATTAGTCGCATTCCATTGGGCTGTAAAATCGTTTTGCTGAATTGCTGTCGCAACAGTTGCGATGGGCGCAGTCAAACCCAAAGTAGTGAAATTTTGTGTTAGACCAACAATTGTTCCCGTGCCGTCAACGGCGAAAGCTCTAAAAAAATATTGCGTTAACGGCGCTAAACCCGAAAGCAAAGCCGGAAAACCGTTTACCGTGGTGCTACTTGTAAAAGTATTGCTCAAACTGTATTTTATGCCTGACGAAACTAGAGCGGAACAAACCGCCGAAGCGCTACCCGCTAAAGTTGCGGTTGTTGCGGCAACAGATGAGCTGGCGCCAGTGGCTACATTTGCCGGAGAGTTGATTCCTGAACCTGTCGCTGCTACATTTATCGTAGAAGCACCTCCGCCGGCTACTGTGATATTTCCATTGTAAGACTGCACTGCAATGGGTGTAAATTTCACATAAATGGTTTCCAAAACATTACCACTTGCATCAGGTATCAAAGTTAGAGAAGATTGATAGGAAGGGTTATTTAAAGTCGTGGAAAAAGAAAAGCCTGAAAACGGACCTACGGTAATGTTTGAAGTTAAAAATTGACCAAGCAAACCAAAACTATTGGCTCCAGTAGTGGTATTGATACACACGCTTCCGAACGAAGTTAACGGATCTGCCTGAAGTGTTGGCGAAGAAATGGGTGCTGTACTTAAGGCTGTGGCACTGCCAAAGGTGGTGGAAACATTTGCGCCGTTTCTGGCGTAAGCTCTGAATGAATAGGAGGTATTGGCAGTTAATCCAGTTACCGTTTTTGTGCCCCATACTGCGCTGGTTTGATATACCGCGGTAGCAGCAACTGAGCCATCAGCTTGAACAAAATTTCCGGCATTTACCTGAATAGCATACTGTGTTGCTGCCGGGTTACCATCACCAGCTCCAATAGTCACATTTAAACTAGAACTGGTGGCGTTGTTTACCACAGGTGCATTTGGCGTGTTGGCCAATGTGTAAAAGCCAACTACGCTTCCATAAGAAGTTCCTGCGCTATTGATGGCATAAGCATTTAAACTGTATTGCGCATTCACTGCTAGCACAGTGCCCGTTGTATTAGAAAAAGCACCGGTACCCGCGTTTGGACTTGCCGTTGCAAGCTGTGTTACGCCTGGTTCTCCAATTGTGGGTGTGGCATCAACACTTGTTAAGGCGTAAACATTTCCGTTTCCGGTGATTGCTGAACCTCCAGTAGTTGTCACGTTTCCTGCTAAAGTGGCAGAATTTGTTGTAATGGCGGTTACAGGTGAAGTAGTGGTCACGGTAGCAGTAGTTGCACCCGCCGATGCAGTTACATTTGCAGACGTATTGTTTTCAACTCGACAGGTTGTGGTAGTTGCAGTCAGCGTGTTGGGTATTATGAAAACATTTAAAACTTGGTTTGCACCAACAGCGATAGCTACTGCCGGAGTGATGACGTATGTGGCGGCTCCCGTAGTCGGGATAAAAGAACCGATAGCAATTTTAGCTCCGGCTCCGATACTGTATTGCACCGATACATTTGGGCTTCCAGTAGCAGCACTTACTCTGGACACGATACTTAAACTATTTAAAGTATAAGAGGTAGTCGCATCACTAGTGATTGAGAACGTATACCATTTACTAGCCGATACGTTCGTTGCTGAAGTCCCATTAAATCCGGAACCTGAAATACTTCCTGCGGCAGTGGCGCAAGTAACGCCAGTTCCTCGAGAAAACTGCGAAAAAATCAACCCGCTTGGTGGTGTCGAGATTGTCGCTACCGGTGTTGAAGGGCAAGTGATTGTCGTCATTGACGAATAGGTCACCGTAGTCTGTGCAATGCTATCTGCGATAGACAGCAGTAGCGTAAATGCCAACAATGTCTTTAAGATAACTGATTGTAAATTTAATTTCATAATTAAAAAATATTTTGGTTTAGAGCAAAATTATAAAATATTTCTAGCAACTAAAACAATGTATATTAACTAATTGTTAACCTACAACAAATGTACTTTTGATCGTTAAATTGATGTATTTTGTCGACATTATTTAAGGTTATTTTGCTTTTCAATTAAATAATTGACAGCTTAAAATACAAAAAAGACTACAATTCCTAAATTTAACCAAAAAATAACATTACAAAATCGCGTGGTATTTATAAAAAGCTCTTATTTTACATAGAATATGTTTTGGTAAACGACCGACGTATAATTTCTGGTCGTCATACATGCAATTCAAATAAAATTAATAATTTAGCGAAAATTTAAAATTAAAAAATTATGAGAACAAACTACAATATTTTTAAAATTGTTACTTTTGCCTTGTTGTTTAGCTGCAATTCATGGAGTCAAATTAAAATAACGCAATGGAATTTTAATGGCGCTTCTGCTACCACTGTTCCCGGAGGAACAACGGCTCCAACTCCTATTATCGGAACAGGGTCTGCTACGTTAGTCGGTGGTACAACTGCTACTTTTGCGTCAGGAATCTCTAGTGGCGGAAGTACGGATCCAGTCATTACAGTTCCGGAAAACTATGGTTGGAATACCACAAACTACGCAGCCTTGGGCCTAGAAAGCAAGCAAAGAGGTGTTCAATTTGATGTCAGCACCTTAGGTTTTCAAGGAATTACTTTTAAATTTGACCAACGGTTAAGCAACTCTTCAAACAACACTTATATTGCCCAGTACACGACAGACCGCACTGTT
>JACMOK010000075.1 GCA_014378065.1 Flavobacterium sp. | reverse complement strand
GCACACAGGAAATAAATCAAAATAATCATAAAAATGAAAAACAAAACAACAGTATTAAAATTTGCTGTTATTATTTTGACTGCCTTAAATGGATTTTCCCAAAACGTGAATTGGATTTCTAGCACCGAAAAACAACCTTGGAAAACCAAAGAAGTTATTAAGCTGAATGAATTCTCTGCATCAACGCCAGTTCACATTGAAATACTAATCGACAAAAAGCAACAAACCATTGATGGTTGGGGAGGTTGTTTCAATGAATTGGGTTGGCAGGCTTTGAATACTTTACCAATCAAAGAACGAAATAAAGTAATCAAAGAATTTTTCGATCCAAAGGAAGGACTAAAATACAATCTTTGTCGGATGCCAATTGGTGCGAATGATTACTCATTTAATTGGTATTCTCTCAATGAAACCGAAGGCGATTTTGATATGAAAAACTTCAATATCGAAAGGGATAAAACCATTCTTATTCCTTACATCAAAGCGGCTTTAAAATACAGACCTGATCTAAAAATTTGGGCATCGCCTTGGAGCCCGCCAACTTGGATGAAGACCAACAAACATTATGCTAATAAACCAAACACCTTTAACGATCTTACAGAAGAAAATGCTGTAAAAACGGGCGACCAATTTATTCAAAAAAAAGAATACCTATCGGCTTATGCGCTCTATCTTTCTAAATTCGTACAAGCCTATCAAAAAGAAGGGATTAACGTTTTTGCAGTACATTTTCAAAACGAACCTTATACTTACAATCAATGGCCGAATTCCAGTTGGACTGCACCAGCAATGCGTGATTTTGTTTCAGGTTATTTAGGCCCAAAGTTTACCAAAGATAAAATTCCAGCACAAATCTGGTTTAGCATCATCAACAGCAGAGATTTAGAAGTATTCGAAACCGTTTTGTCTAATCCTAATGTTAGAAAATATATCTCGGGAGTTGGTGTGCAATATGAAGAACTTGATGTTGTAGATATAATTGGTAAAAAATATCCTGAACTCAATTTGATGCAAACAGAAACCCCTTGTGGCGATGGCAATTTTAGTTGGAATGATGCCGAGAGTACTTTTGGAACCATCAAATCCTATTTAGATAAAGGTGTAAAGTCCTATATGTATTGGAATATGATTTTAGACAGCACGGGCGAAAGCTCTTGGGGTTCGAAACAAAACGCTCAAGTTGTTATCAATAAAATGACCAAAAAAGTAACCTACACACCAGAGTTTTACATTTTCAAACACCTGAGTTATTTCGTAACTCCGGGTGCAACTAAATTAGAAATTAAAGGATTGACAGACGATTCACTTGCTTTTGTAACGCCCGAAGGTAAAATCGTTTTGGTAACGGTAAACTCATCTTACAAAGCAAAAAATTTAAAAGTAAAAATGGGTTCAAAGCATTTTGAGGTACACTTACCAGCATATTCTTTCAATACAGTAACATTATAATATGGTATCAATTCTCGAAAAAAATATATGTATTACGTAGGATTTGACATAGGAAGTTCCTCAGTAAAAGTGGCTATTGTCGAAATGGCAACCGGAAAAAGCATTGGTGTAGTCCAAGAGCCTGAAAAAGAAATGAGTATGCTAGCGTTAAAAAACGGTTGGGCAGAACAAAATCCCGATGAGTGGTGGCAACATTGCTGCAAGGCTGTTGCCAAAATAAAGCAGCAATTCAATATTTCAAGTACACAAATAAAAGGCATAGGAATTTCATACCAAATGCACGGACTGGTTTTGGTAGATAAAACGGGTCAGCCGTTACGAAAATCAATCATTTGGTGTGACAGCCGAGCGGTGCAAATTGGAAATGAGGCTTTCGCAACTATTGGAACAGAAAAATGCAACGCACACTTGCTAAATTCTCCCGGAAATTTCACCGCTTCCAAGTTGAAATGGGTCAAAGAGAATGAGCCAGAAATTTACAATCAAATTTATAAATTTATGTTGCCAGGTGATTATATTGCCTACAAATTGTCTAATGTTATCAATACCACCATTTCAGGATTGTCCGAAGGAATTATGTGGGATTTTAAAAACGATAGTTTTGCTAATTTCTTGTTCGAGCATTATGGAATTTCAACTGATCTTTTTCCAGACATTGTGGATACTTTTTGCATTCAATCTAAAGTCGATGCAACAGGAGCAGCAGAAAGTGGTCTAGCCGAAGGAACTCCAGTTTTTTATAGAGCTGGTGACCAACCCAACAATGCGCTGTCGTTAAATGTTTTCAACCCTGGTGAAGTGGCTGCAACTGGCGGAACATCGGGTGTGGTTTATGCAATGACCACTAGTTTGTCCGTAAAAGAAAGTTCGAGAGTGAATAATTTTGCCCACGTCAATTATAAAAAAGGCACTAAACCAAGAATTGGAAAATTATTGTGCATCAATGGTGCTGGAATTCAATATCGATGGTTGCTGAATAATCTTTCGGT
>JACMOK010000074.1 GCA_014378065.1 Flavobacterium sp. | reverse complement strand
CCATGCCAGGTTAAAAAAATAATATTGTTTGTCGGTTGCTGCCATCCAGATCAGAACTGGCGCATTGTTGGCTACATTTTTAAAGCGTTGCTCGCTTTCTTTCAGCAAATCTTGAATCTCCTTGATTTCAGTAAAATCGGTACTACTGCTGATGTAGCCAGCAAAAGTGCCATCTTGGTGAAAACGCGGCGTTCCTTTTGCAAGTTGCCAGCGGTACTTTCCTGTTGCTGCCAATACTCTAAACTCACCATTAAACGGGGCTCTTTCAGCGAAAGCTTCCATCAAGATATTCAGGAAAAACGCTCTGTCTTCGGGATGTAGCAAATCGGCCCAACCAAAAGCCAGTAACTCTTTCATCGGTCTGCCCGTAAGCGCTGCCCAAGCTTTGTTAAAATAGGTCGCGTTGCCCGTTTCATCGCCCAAGGCTATTAAAATTTCTGAAGATTCGGCCATGTTGCGAAAGCGCTCTTCACTTTCAGCTACTTGGCTTAATGTTTTTACTTTTTCTGTGGTTTCATTGCAGGTAATCAAGACGCCTTCAATATTCCCGTTCGCATCGTTAACACGACTGTAACTGTATGTCCAGTATAACTCTTCGGTATTTCCATTGCGAAAAATGGGAATGCGCTGGTCTTCGATAATCGTTGCCTCGTCGCCCGCTAAAATGCTTTCGATTTTTGGTTTTATAACTTCCCATGTTTCAGGCCAAGCGTCTTGTGCTTTAATTCCTAAAATAGCGGGGTGCTTTCCGTTGTCGCCTAAACTCAACCGGAAGGCGTCGTTGTAAAAACACAGTAGCTCTTTTCCCCAAAATAAAAACATTGGAAATCTGGAATTTAATACTATGCCTAAGGAGGTACGCAAACTCGAAGGCCAATGCTCAGGATTTCCGAGAACTGTTTTGCTCCAATCTTTTTTACTGACCAACAGCGCCATTTCTCCACCTCCGGACAAAAACTTTAAATTGGCGGGAAAAATATTATCCATAAACTTAATTTTAAAACTGCGTTTGAGTACTAGGTCTCTGTTTTATTTTCTGAATCTTTTTCCATCAGCTTGATTGCTGTTTTATCTTTTTTAATACCCTGAAGGATTAACGCATACACATTCATGTAAATATTGGCAAGCCAGATTAGGGCAAATCCTGAGATAAGATAGCCACGCCAACCTGGCATTAGTAATTTATAATGCGTTAAAAAAAGAAAAAAAATAGCAGTGTAGTGGCTAAAGCAGTATTCGCAAGTGAAAAGATAAAAAAACTTCCTTAAGAGCAAAGAAGTGGCGCTTGTGCTTTTGGAGATGCAATATTCTCTCGGCTCTCGAAAAATCTCTTCGTGTGTAACTGTCCATGATATGCAGGCAATTGGCATCGCCAAAATAAAAAGCCATAGAATTTGAATGTAGATTTCCATAAAAGTATTAATAATAGAACCCAATTACATTTTCAAATTTAAAAAATTAAAGGGGATTCCAATACAAATTACCGCTTATTAATTCATTTTTTTTTTTCGTGTACCTGCAGATCAAGTTTAAAACAGAGCCCAGACGGCGCGGCCTGATCACCAATAATAATGTATTGCTACTGTGCTAATACGCTTTTTAGATTTGCAGCCGTTTCGTCCATATCGCAAAGGAGCATTTTGCTTAACAGCGGAATCCTAATATTCATCGGAAACGGCATTGCGGTTTTGAAGGTGGTGGCTACTTTCGTTTGCTTGTTTGACAGTGCTGTTGTTGTAACTTCTGCATAGCTGGTGCCTTTAAAGGGCTTCTCGAAACAAATTTCTACCTCATAGCCATTGAACAGCATGATTTTTAATGATTTCTTAAGCGCCTTGTTCGACATTTTTAACGTCACTTTTCCAAGAAGATATGAAGCCAAGTATAGCGACTGTTCCGGAATGGTGCAATTTGACATTTGGGGTCCGCCATTAGCCATTTGCTGTAGTGTTCTTGGTTTTTGATGTGGCTGATGGAATTGAACACTTCGGCCTATGAGGTGTTGATTACAATAGCCGATAAGATAGAATATTTTTCGTCATAGCGACGGCTAGCGAAAGTAATATAGCGGTGATCATCATCGTTTTTTTTCGAGTTAATGTTTGGTTGTGACTAAACTTCGTTTGGCAACATCAAATTATGTAAGAATGTTGAATCATTGCATTCATTTTGGCTTTTGGTGCCTGTTTTAAATTTCGTTTTCTTGTGGAATCGTTACAGAAATCTGACTTGACCTGCACCGATGAGACTAAAATACCGACCAAAAGAATTATTGCAAAGCCCAAATTAAAAATAAAGCTATCCTAATTTGGAATGCAAATTACAGGTTTGTCTTTGTTTTATTTTTCGCCAACATTGTGTCGCGTTTTACTGACTGAAATGCTCAAAATTGGTATACCAACTTTACAATAATTTTAAGAACTAGCCGTTCAATTAGTGTTAAATTGCCTGCGGACACAATTAAAAGCAACAGAAAAAATGGATCAAATCAAAATACTCTGGGTCGACGATGAAATCGATTTACTCAAACCCCATATCTTATTTCTTGAGAAAAAAAACTACCATGTCACTACCTGCAATAACGGTCGAGATGCTGTTGATGTATTTGAAGAAGGCAATTTCGACATTGTCTTTTTAGATGAAAACATGCCCGGCATGAGTGGTCTGGAAACGCTTTCGGAAATTAAGGAAAAAAAATCGGCCACACCCGTAATTATGATTACTAAAAGCGAAGAGGAATATATTATGGAAGAAGCCATCGGTTCAAAAATTGCCGATTACTTAATTAAACCTGTCAATCCGAATCAGATTTTGTTAAGTATTAAGAAAAACCTCGATCATTCGCGTTTGGTTTCTGAAAAGACAACACTAGATTATCAAAAGGAGTTCAGAAAAATTGCAATGGAAATGGCGATGGTCAATTCTTTTGAGGAGTGGGTGGAATGTTATAAGAAATTGATTTTTTGGGAGTTAGAACTTGAAAATATTGAAGACCAAAGCATGTTCGAAATCTTAGAATCTCAAAAAGCCGAAGCCAATGCACAATTTGGGAAGTTTATAGAACGTAATTACGAAGATTGGTTTGCAGCGCCTGTCCGTAAGGGCTCAGCTGATTCCAAAGACGATAGGCCTATCCTTTCGCACACCTTGTTTCGCGAGTTGGTGGTTCCTGAGCTGACCAAAAAAGACAAACCCATTCTGTTTGTGGTGATTGACAACCTGCGGTACGACCAATGGAAAGTGATGGAAAGTGTGGTGGCCAACCACTACAAACTCGAAAAAGAAGTGCCCTATTATGCCATTCTACCTACAGCAACGCAATATGCGCGGAATGCTATTTTTTCTGGCCTTACGCCTTTGGAAATGGAAAAACAATTTCCGCAATATTGGAAAAATGACATAGAAGACGGCGGCAAAAATTTATATGAAGCCGAATTTTTAACCGCACACTTAAAACGTTTGGGGTTGAACATCAAACAAGAATATTTTAAAATTACCAACCTGACCAACGGAAAGAAATTGGCAGAAAACTTCAAGGCACTTAAAGACAATGATTTGGTTACGGTAGTGTATAACTTTGTCGATATGTTATCGCATGCCAAAACCGAAATGGATGTGGTCAAAGAGTTGGCTGCGGACGACAAAGCGTACCGGTCATTGACGTTGAGTTGGTTCAGAAATTCACCGTTGTTAGAAATTATCCAACAGGCTCAAAAAATGGGATTCAAACTCATTATTACGACAGATCATGGTACGATCAACGTTAAAAACCCGTCGAAAGTGATTGGAGATAAAAATACAAGCCTGAATTTGCGTTACAAAACCGGAAGGAGTCTGACCTATGAAGACCGAGATGTATATGCCGTGCGAGATCCCAAAAGCATCGGATTGCCTGCCATCAATATGAGCAGTTCGTATATCTTTGCGAAAAATGATTACTTTCTGGCCTATGTCAATAATTACAACCATTATGTGAGTTATTATCGAAATACATACCAGCATGGCGGCATTTCGCTTGAAGAAATGATTATTCCTTTTATGGTTTTTAATCCCAAATAGTTGATGGCTTAAATCACAACTTTTCAAATGCCAGAGATTGCCAGTTTTAAAGTTGTATTATTGAACACCACTACAAACAAAATTTTATAAGAAATGGAAATTGTTTTTTCGTTAGAAGAAATTACGACAGTCGCGAGAAAAATTGTGGCGCAACAACCTCATAAAGTAAT
>JACMOK010000073.1 GCA_014378065.1 Flavobacterium sp. | reverse complement strand
TCCGATTGTTAAAATTGCTTTTTTCATAATTTGAAAATTTATTTGTTTGTGTATCTTGTTTCTGCTGTTCTAGTTAATCATTGCGACTTAACTCCGTAAAAATACACAGCAGGTCTTGCTCTATCTAGTTTTTTAAAGCATTTTTGGTAGAATGCACTGGTTTGATAGTGAACGAATATCAAATCCAAGTGGATGAAATTTTAGATTTCCAGATAATTGCCCATTGTGATGCTATTTATAATAGAATCAACATTTTCTTTATAAGATTTAGAAAAAGGTAGCTTCGTGGTTGTATTTTTAATGTAGCATACCGCATTGCCAGTATGAATTCGGGATACATAATCTATGTTTACGATGTAACTGTTATGTATCCTGACAAAAGGGGTATTTAATACGCTTTCAAAATGTTTTAGGGTTTTAAATGCGGTAATCATCTCTCCATTATACAAATGAATATCAGTCGAATTATTATCAGCTTGCAAATAACAAATGTCTTTGGCTTCTATGAAACGATAGTCACCATAAGATTTGACACATATGATTAATGGCTTGTCCTTGGAGTAGTTTGGAAATTTTTTTCCTGCTTTTTCTAACTCTGTTGCAGCCTCTAAATCGTAACTACCTGATGGCATTTCGATTTCATCCTTTGCCGGCATTTCATTTATAGCAGTTTTTTCGGGATGATCGACCTGAATTTCCTGCGCCGTCGGTATTTTAAAATCAGTTTGAAACAACGACTGCGGGAGATTTGCGACCGTTCTTTCAAACTTTAAAATCGTTTTCCTAAACTCATTAATTTGTAAGGGTTTTAAAAAATAATCAAAAACCTCATATTTAACGGCCTCGTACGCAAAATCTTTTGTTTTAGTGGTAATGATAATTTTAGGAACCTCTATAAGATAGCGGTACAATTCATTAATTAATAGCAGGGAAAGGTTATTATTTATATCTAAAGGATCTATTTCTAAAAAAACAATTTTAGGATGATGTTCAAGTATCATATCCAGTCCTTGCTCATAATTAGTAGCCGCGCCGACGAACTGAAGATTCACGAAATCTCGGCCTAACGCCCGGATTTTCAGAATGCTCTGTGGATCATCGTCTATAATGATATATGAATGCTTCATTATGCTCGCCTAAAATTTTTAGTAAGCATTAGAGGCAGAAAAGGGTAGGATTTGGGGTTTTCCTCGACTAAACTTGGCTAAATTAATACTTTTTGTAGATGCTTTTTTTTAATGTTAATAGATTACATCGATTTGTTAACATTATTTTATGAACGGCAATAATTTTCGCGTAACTGCATTTTAATGCCTCCAAAGCCATTGCCAAATGGCATAAAAAATAATTTATATACTTAATTACACAATTTATTGTATTTTTGAATCTGAGAATATTCTTTTGATAAACGTAGATTTTAAAAATATTGACGATCTTTTAACGGCTTTTCCCAATGAGCAAGCTTGTTTAGCTCATTTGGAACAACTACGTTGGAAAGATGGGCCCGTCAGTCCATTCTACATTTACTCAAAGGTCTACTGTTGCAGGCGACATTTGTACCGCTGTAATACTACAAATAAATATTTTAACGTAAAAACAGGAAGTGTTTTCGCTAGTTCAAAGATGCCGTTACAAAAATGGTTTGTGGCAATTTGGCTTTGTGCTGTAAATCCAAAATTAAACTCTATCGAACTAAGTCACACCTTGGAAATTACACAAAAATCGGCGTGGTACTTGTTAAAACGAGTAAAAAGTGTTTCCTCCATTTACATTACCACTAGCAAAACTGTTGCTACCGAAAGTAAAAACAAGAAAGACTGTGTAATTTCATCAGAAAATGAAGCGTTGTTGATGAGTGATTGGCTCAACCGTCTAAAAAAAGAAATATGAAAGCCACAGTTTCAAAAAGTATGTTCGGTTCACAAAAAACAGTTCTCACGGTAGGAAATATCGCTATTCGCTGCTGTGTTACATCCAGTAAACATTGTATATTATTTAAAACAGACGTCATCCGCGCGTTAGGATACGAAGGCAAATCGGATAAATGGCCCGCAGATATTTTAAATGCCATAAATAAGTTTTCTCATTTGCCAACAGAAATTTTAATGAACCGGGAACGCCCAGTCAACTTTCAAATCGAAACTTCAAAACCTCCGCTACAAATTCACGAAGGAGTTGATGCACGCTTGTTTCTCGAGGTCTGCAAAGTTATCACTCAGGCAGCACAAGAAGGCTATTTAAATGTAAATCAAATTAAGTATTCCAAAGCGGCAACACATATTCTGTCATATTTTTCTGATAAAGATATTGACGCAATGATTTGTGAAGTGACAGGCTATAATTTTTACAAACGTCATGCAAAAGAGCATCTTCAACAATTTTTGAGTGCTCACTTAAAGGATGAATCGTTGCAATGGATTAAAACATTTCCCGATTCATTTTTTGAAATGTTGTTGGCAATGCATCAATTGGAATGGACGAGTTTACGGGAAACTCCACAAGTTTTTGGAACTATTTTGTTTGACGTAGTATTTGAACGAATTTCCGAAGAATTATTAACGAAACTACGAATCCTAAAACCCAAAAGGGATTACCGAAACCTAAAAAAAGATCGACAAGATAATCAACATCCTGACCTTAAAAGGCATTTGGCAGTAATCTCCGCACTAGTAGAATCCGCTAAAGGCAACCGTAATATGTTTGTGCTTTTATTAAACAAAACGCATCCTAAACATTATAACTTCACAACAAAATTACCAGCCTTTTCCGAAAATGATCCAAATAAAGTAATGCCCCTTTCTGTGTTCAATAACGCGTTACAAAAGTTCTTCGGAGATTAGTAAAAGAAAGTAGTTATCCTAAAGTCCTTTTATTTTTTCCGATTGCTGTGTGGTTTTGAGCAGCCAGTTTTTCATCGAAACTTCCCTTTCAATAATTTCTTTGACATCAGCAATGGCGACGCGATCTTGCTTCATCGAGTCTCGGTACCGAATCGTTACCGTCTGATCTTCTAATGTCTGATGGTCTACGGTAATACAAAAAGGCGTTCCCAATGCATCTTGTCGCCTGTATCGTCTTCCAACAGCATCTTTTTCATCATAGGTTACATTAAAATCCCATTT
Organism: Flavobacterium sp.; assembly: GCA_014378065.1. GTDB lineage: Bacteria > Bacteroidota > Bacteroidia > Flavobacteriales > Flavobacteriaceae > Flavobacterium. The sequence continues at coordinate 8,210 of JACMOK010000073.1, read as the reverse complement.
CAAATCTTCAACAATATTTCGTGCCACTTCTGGCAAACCATCCTTTTTAAGCAGCGGTAAAACTGCGGCTTTTGTGGGTGCTAGGACGGATGGAAGCTGCAAAACCGTTCTTGTGGAGCCGTCCTCCAGTGTTTCTTCTTTTAAAGAGTTGGAGAAAACCGCAAGAAACATCCGGTCTAAACCAACAGAGGTTTCCACAACGTAGGGCGTGTAATTTGCATTGCTTTCGGTATCAAAATATTGTAACTTCTTTCCCGAAAATTGCTCGTGCGCTTTCAAATCAAAGTCTGTTCTAGAGTGAATGCCTTCAAGTTCTTTAAAGCCAAAAGGAAAATTAAATTCAATATCAGCGGCAGCGTTGGCATAATGCGCTAGTTTTTCATGATCGTGAAAACGGTAATTTTCTGCTCCCAAGCCTAATGATAAATGCCAGTTTAAACGCGTCGTTTTCCAGTATTCGTACCACTTCATTTCTTCTCCGGGTTTTACAAAAAACTGCATTTCCATTTGCTCAAATTCGCGCATCCGAAAAATAAATTGTCGCGCTACAATTTCATTACGGAATGCCTTTCCCGTTTGGGCAATACCGAATGGGATTTTCATTCTTCCTGATTTTTGTACATTCAGAAAGTTTACAAAAATGCCTTGTGCCGTTTCGGGACGCAAATACAAATCCATTGCGGAATCAGCCGATGCGCCTAGCTTCGTGCCGAACATCAAGTTGAATTGTCTGACTTCAGTCCAATTTTTTGAACCGGTTTCCGGATCGGCAATTTCTAATTCTTCAATCAGGGCTCTGACATCCTCTAAATTTTCATCACCAAGTGACTTGGCCATTCTTTCCAGAATTTCTTTTTTCCTAGATAGGTATTCTTTTACGCGAGGATTAGTGGTGACAAATTCTTCGCGATTGAAGGCATTGCCAAAACGAAGTTGTGCTTTTTCAATTTCCTTCTCGGCCTTCTGATTGAGTTTTTCCGCATAGTCTTCAATCAGAACGTCAGCCCGGTATCTTTTTTTGGAATCTTTATTGTCTATTAACGGATCGTTAAACGCGTCTACGTGACCTGAGGCTTTCCATGTCGTTGGATGCATCAAAATTGAAGCGTCAAGTCCAACAATGTTTTCATGCATCTGCACCATCGCTTTCCACCAATATGCTCGGATATTTTTCTTTAATTCGACACCATTCTGTCCGTAATCATACACTGCGCTTAAGCCATCATAGATTTCGCTCGAAGGAAAAATAAAACCATATTCTTTTGCGTGCGAAACCACATTCTTAAATAAATCTTCTTGTTTTGCCATAGTGGTGCAAAAATATAAAAAGTGAAATTAAAATTAACACAAATGTTTATCGAATAATTCTTTTTATTAATTTTATAAAATATACGCCATTCAGTTATGTTTCAATCTCTTATAAATCTCTTTTATCCAAAGGTTTGCGCGGGCTGCGACTCCTTTTTGTTGTCGACCGAATATATTATCTGCAGCCGTTGTCGTCATGATATGCCATTAACCCATCATTCAAAAATAGCCGAGAACGAAGCTTTTAAAAAATTTTATGGCAAAGTTCCAGTTGAATTTGCAGCCACTTTTGTTTATTTTCACAAAAAAGGATTGGTGCAGCGAATGATTCATAATCTTAAATACAAAGGCTGTGAAGAAGTTGGCACTGCCATGGGCGAATGGTTTGCAGTAGAGCTAAAAACAATTGGTGTGCTTTTAACAGTTGATGCAATCATTCCCGTTCCACTTCACAAAAGAAAACTGAGAGCGCGCGGTTACAATCAGGTTACTACATTTGGCTTATCCTTGTCTGAAAAATTGGAAATTTCTTACAACGAGAACCTATTGGTGCGGACACGGTACTCTAAAACTCAGACAACAAAAAATTTACTCGGCAGAACTGAAGTCAATGCCAAAACAATTTTTGATGTCGTGTTTACTCAAAATGATTACAACAAACATTTTCTTTTAATCGATGATGTCCTTACCACAGGGTCAACATTGGAGGCTTGTTCCAGAGCATTGCTCAAAATTCCAGGTACTAAAATCAGCATTATTTGCTTAGCAATGACCAACTAAAAGATTAGTGTAAATAACTACTACTTTCCTTTCACAGCGTAAAAAGATGTTTTTTTGGTGTAGCATTTTCTTTTGATTCGCTGTAACACAAAATATACCTGTCGTGGTTAAAATTTCAAATGATAATAGCCGTATACTATCAATAAAACGGAAAAATATTTCGTGCTGACAAAATATAATTGTTATTTTGTCATTCCAAAAAACAGCGTTGATGTTGAACAAAAAACCTATTTGTCTTTTATTTATTTTCTTACTAGTCCTTGTGGGTTGTGCTAAGAGAGGCACTATCAACGGGGGATTAAAAGACACCCTAGCACCCGTACTCAAAGTGAGTTTTCCAAAAAATTACACGACAGCGTTTAAGGGAAATCTATTCAAACTTACTTTTGACGAATATGTAAAGCTAAAAAACATCAACAAGCAGCTTATCATTTCGCCTCCAATGACGCTGGCGCCCGAGATTTCGCCCAGTACCGCCAGTAAGTCGATTACCATTAAAATCAAAGACACGTTACAACCCAATACCACCTATAGTTTTAATTTTGGGCAAAGCATTGAAGACAATAACGAAGGCAATCCATACCGTCAGTTCAAATATGTTTTCTCTACCGGATCTTACATCGATTCATTGTCGCTTAGCGGAACCATCAAAGATGCTCATGATAAGAAAACAGATTCATTCGTCACAGTCATGTTGTATGCGATAAACGACAATTACAACGATTCGCTCGTGTACAAACAAAATCCCAGGTATGTCACCAATACGCTCGACAGTTCAGAAACGTTTAAGTTGGAAAATTTAAAAGCCGGTAAATATTTGTTGGTAGGAATAAAGGATCAGAATTCTAATTATAAATTCAATCCCAAAACCGAGAAAATTGGATTTCACAGGCAATACATTACCATCCCTAATGACAGCGTTTACCAGATTAAGTTGTTCAAAGAGGCCAATGCCTTTAAAGCTTTTAAACCCACGCAAGCCTCTGGCGACCGAATACTTATGGGCTATGAAGGCAATCCAAAAGACGTTAGGTTACTGTTAAAAAAAGATACCCAAGACCTTGCTTTGATAGTGACCAAATTTCCAAAAAAAGATTCCTTACAGTTGTGGTATAAGCCCATTAAAATCGTGGAACCCAATAAAACTGATTCTTTGCATTTGCAGGTTGCAAAAGAAAAATACGCAGAAAATTTTGCTTTTAAAATTAAAAATCAGAAAGTAGACAGTTTAAGTTTTTCTCCCAAGCAAAACGGAAGTTTACCGCTAGGAGAATTTTTTACTTTAAATTCTGCCACCCCTTTGACAAAATTTGATCTGTCTAAAATAAAACTTACCAATAAAGATTCTGTAAATATTGCCTTTACGACCGAATATGACGAAATGAATATGGAGTTGAAGTTTGTATTTCAAAAGGAACCACTGGAAAAATATAAATTGCAATTGTTGCCAGGCGCGTTAACTGACTTTATGGAACAAATTAATGATTCTATTGCCTATAAATTCGACACCAAAAATACCAGTGATTATGGCAATTTGCGTTTGGATTTAGAAAATGTTAAGCAATTTCCCGTAATCATCGAATTGACCGATAAAAATGGCGCGGTGCAGTACACCGCGTTCTCTGAAAGCGCTACCCAAATCGATTTTAACCTCATCAAACCCGACTTATACACTCTTAGGGTTATCTACGATGTAAATAAAAATAAAACTTGGGATCCTGGCAGCTTTTTAGAAAAGAGGCAGTCCGAAGAAGTAATTTATTTTCCTAAAGAAATCGATGTTCGTGCCAATTGGGATGTAGTACAGCCGTTTAATCTAAAACCCTGAAAGCATCTCGGTCATCTAGAAAAGCAAGCTTGTTTCTTGTTTCCATCATACTATTTTTTTCTAATGTAGTAATGAAAATACCCTCATTTTCACTGGGTGCAATTAAATAATTTCCCAGACAATCTACTACCTGAGAATGACCTGTGTATTCGTGATTATTTCCATCAAAACCCAATCTATTTACGCCAATCGTGTAGCACATGTTTTCAATCGATCGGGCTTTAAGCAAGATGTCCCATGCCGAAATCCGTGGCTTCGGCCAATTGGCCACGTACACCAATAGATCATAATTTTCAACATTTCTTGAGAAAACTGGAAATCTCAAATCATAACAAGTCAGCAGGCAGAATTTAAACCCTTTGTAGTCGACAATCAATTTCTGGGTTCCGGCGGTGTACTCTTTATCTTCTCCTGCAAGTGAAAACAAATGACGTTTGTCATAAAAATAAATCACTCCGGAAGGCAATACGAAAAGCAAGCGGTTGTAATAAAGCCCCGCCACGTTAATGACCGCAGTACCGCAAATCGCTGCTTGGGTAATTTTCGCTTGGTTCTTCATCCACATAACGGTTTCCCCTTCCATGCGTTCTGCAACTAATTTCGGATTCATCGTAAAGCCTGAAGTAAACATTTCTGGCAATACTATCAAATCAACCGGTTCAGCTATTGATTTTATTTTATCAGCAAAATGATTGCAGTTGGCTTGTGGATTTTCCCATTCTAATGCCGATTGTAGTAGTGCGATTTTCATGGTATAAAAATAAAAAATCCCAACCTAAAAGATTGGGATTTTTTAAATTATTTATGGTCTAGCTATTTTAAACTCGCCGCCAAATATTCTCTATTCATTCTGGCAATATATTCTAAGGAAATGCCTTTCGGACACTCTACCTCACAGGCTCCGGTGTTCGTGCAATTTCCAAAACCTTCATGGTCCATTTGATTGACCATATTTAAAACCCTATCGGTAGCTTCAATTCTGCCTTGTGGCAAAAGGGCAAACTGAGAGACTTTTGCAGCGACGAACAACATAGCCGAAGAATTTTTGCAAGTAGCGACACAAGCGCCACATCCGATGCAGGTAGCCGCATCAAAGGCTTCGTCTGCATCTTTCTTATTGATTGGAATGGCATTGGCATCAATGGTGTTTCCCGAAGTGTTGACCGAAATAAATCCACCCGCATGTTGAATCCTGTCGAATGAACTTCTATCGACTACCAAATCTTTAATAACGGGAAATGCTTTGGCTCTAAAAGGCTCGATATAAATGGTGTCACCATCTTTAAATTTCCGCATGTGCAACTGACAAGTGGTCACCAAACGATCGGGTCCGTGTGCTTCGCCGTTGATGAACAAAGAACACATCCCGCAGATTCCCTCACGACAATCGTGATCAAAAGCAACAGTATCCTCGCCTTTTACAATCAAATCGTCATTAAGTATGTCAAGCATTTCAAGAAAAGACATATCAGGCTCGATCCCGTCAATTTGATAATCGACCATTTTTCCTGTTGCTTTGGCGTTGCTTTGACGCCATATTTTTAGTGTAAGTTTCATATATTTTTGGTTTGAATGTCTTAAATATCGACATTACAATATTTGACTATTCCTATTTATAACTTCTTTGAACCAATTTCACATTGTCAAATTTCAATTCCTCTTTGTGCAGTACAGCATCACTCGGATTTCCTTTATATTCCCAAGCGGCAACATAGGCAAAGTTTTCATCATCCCGCTGTGCTTCTCCGTCTGCGGTTTGGTATTCTTCTCGAAAATGCCCGCCACAAGATTCGTTTCGGTGTAAGGCATCTTTGGCAAACAATTCGCCGAGTTCAAGGAAATCTGCAATTCGAAGTGCTTTGGCCAATTCTGGATTAAAACCTTCTGCGGTACCCGTGATTTTAACGTCTTTATAAAACGAGGCTCTAATTTCAGCAATTTCCTGCTGGGCTTCTGCTAATCCTTGCGCATTACGCGCCATGCCTACTTTGTCCCACATGATTTTACCCAATTTTTTATGGAAATAATCCGCTGGTTTGCTGCCGCCCGTATTCATTAGTTGGTCTATTTGAGCGCGTACATTTTTCTCTGCAGTTTCAAATTCAGGCAAATCGGTAGAAATTGGTCCTATTTTAATATCAGGCGCCAAATAATCGCCAATGGTGTAAGGCAGGATAAAATAGCCATCCGCCAATCCTTGCATCAAAGCCGAAGCGCCCAATCTGTTGGCACCATGGTCGGAAAAATTAGATTCTCCAATTGAGAAACAACCCGGAATAGTGGTCTGTAAATTGTAATCCACCCAGGTGCCGCCCATGGTATAATGTACGGCCGGATAGATCATCATTGGGGTTGCATACGGATTTTCGTCTACAATTTTTTCATACATCTGAAACAAATTGCCATATTTATTGGCTACGACTTCGGTTCCTAATTTTAGAATCAATGCTTTGTCATTGTGGTCTAGACCTTTAATTTGCACTTGGTCGTTACCGTATCTTTCAATGGCCGCGGCAAAATCGAGATAAACTGCTTCTCCGGTTTTATTTACGCCAAACCCTAAATCGCATCTTTCTTTGGCAGCACGAGAAGCAATGTCTCGCGGCACTAAATTTCCGAAGGCAGGATATCGCCTTTCCAAGTAATAATCACGATCGGTTTCTGCTATTTGAGTCGGTTTTAACTTTCCTTCGCGAATGGCTTTGGCATCTTCAAGCTTTGCCGGAACCCAAATTCGGCCGTCGTTACGCAATGATTCCGACATTAATGTCAGCTTAGCCTGGTGTTCTCCTGATACCGGAATACACGTAGGGTGAATTTGAGTGTAACATGGATTGGCGAAATACGCTCCTCTTTTGTGGATTTTCCATGCGGCAGTGACGTTGCTTCCCATCGCATTGGTCGATAGAAAAAATACATTGCCGTAGCCGCCCGAAGCAATCACTACAGCATGAGCCGAATGTCTTTCAATTTTTCCGCTCACTAGGTCCCGAGCGATGATGCCTCTTGCTTTACCGTTAACGATAACTAGATCTAACATTTCGTGACGGATGTGCATTTTTATTTTTCCGCGGCCAATCTGACGGTTCATCGCAGAATAAGCGCCCAACAACAATTGTTGTCCGGTTTGTCCTTTCGCATAAAAGGTTCTGGAGACTAGCGTTCCTCCAAAAGAGCGATTGTCTAGTAAGCCACCGTATTCTCTCGCAAACGGAACGCCTTGCGCCACACATTGGTCGATGATATTGGTAGAAACTTCAGCCAAACGGTGCACGTTGGATTCTCTCGCGCGGTAATCTCCTCCTTTGACGGTGTCATAAAACAACCTAAAGGTAGAATCCCCGTCGCCTTGGTAATTTTTGGCAGCATTGATTCCGCCCTGAGCTGCGATAGAGTGCGCACGACGCGGAGAATCTTGAAAGCAAAACGATTTAACGTTATATCCCAATTCTGCCAAAGTCGCCGCTGCCGACCCTCCGGCCAATCCGGTTCCGACCACAATAATGTCTAAATTTCTTTTGTTTGCGGGATTGACCAAATTAATGTGGTCTTTATAGTTGGTCCATTTTTCCGAAATAGAACCGCTCGGTATTTTTGAATCTAATGCCATAATGATATACTATGAATGATTGAAATGATGAAACAAGGCAATGAAAATAAAACCAAAAGGCACGACAATAGCAAAGGCATAGCCTAGTTTATGCAGGGCTTTTGAATACTTATTGTTAAATCCTACCGACTGAAATGAAGAATTGAAACCATGCCACAAGTGAAGTGACAACAGTAAAAACGCCAGGCAGTAAAAGGCAGTTCGCACTGGGTTTTCAAATTTATGTGCCAACTCCGTTGAATATCTTGTCGCATCGGGGGTTGTAACTGCTATATACTTGTAGCCTAATTCGGGAAACCAAAAATCATAAAAATGCAATCCAAAAAAAGCGAGTATCACCAAACCCGAAACAATCATGTTTCTAGAACTCCATGAGGCATTTGCCGCGCCGTTATATTTGGCATAGCCAATGGGTCTGGAATTTCTGTTTTGAATTTGAAGCACAAAACCCATCACAAAGTGAAACACGACACCCAAAGCCAAAATGGGTTGCATCACAAACTGGACAATCGGGTTATAGCCCATAAAATGGGAGGCAGTATTGAAAGCGTCGGCGCTAAATACAGAAACCATATTGAGTGAAACATGTAAGGCTAAAAAAGAGATGAGGAAAAGTCCTGAAAGAGCCATTGCAACCTTCTTTGCAATAGACGATTTCAAAATTGCGGATTGTGCCATAAATAG
>JACMOK010000009.1 GCA_014378065.1 Flavobacterium sp. | reverse complement strand
TTGACAGCAGCTATGAAGATGTCTCCAAAGCTTATGGAAAATTTGATGCCAACCGGGCTTCACAAAATGGCTACAATCCGTTTCCTTTCCAGGCTGGAAAAAAAGATGGCTTAATTCCGGGTTTTCTGGAAGGGGTTAACAGCCTGTCTTTTGGCGACAAAGCTATTTTATTTATTCCTGCCAACCTCGGCTATGGTGAACGTGGCGCTGGAGGTGTGATTCCGCCGAATGCCAATATCATTTTTGAAGTTGAACTCTTCGAAGCTTTACCTCCGACAGCAACTCCGACTGCTCCAAAAAAATAGTTTACGGTATTTTTGAATAATAGCGGGATTTACTTTACGGTAACGCCCGCTTTATATTTGTTGCCAAACGGCCAGTTAAATTCATCATCGACAATCAGCGCGCCAATTTCTACCTTTATGATGGCGTCGAATTCAGACTGCAGAATAAGCCAATTTTCTTCATTAAAATGGTTTTCAGTCAAATCAAAATCTTCTTGCTCCCAAGATTTGACATTTTGAGAAATTAATTCCTCTTTAACGTCAAAAAATTTTCTTCCAACTATAACTTTTTCAAATAAGGTAGCGTCTGGATGGGCACAAATAATGTAGCCCAATCTGAAGGACTCATCTTCATAAAACGTCAACCGCCATTTTTGTTGGTTATAAAGTTGTATAATATTTTTGTCTTCATCTTTAAACTGCCTGCTGGGTTTCCCATAAATGGCTTCGACCTCTTTCTGATTCATTCCGAACAACAATTTGTCTATTCCTTCCTTTGGAATTATCCTCATTTTTTTCTTGTAAAATTAATTGTAAAGTCGATACTTATGTAATTTTCACGCATTAATTTTAAAATTAAAATAGTTGACTGTTTAAGCAATTAAAGCATGCAAGAAAATTTCGAAGACATTTTTAGCATTTAAAAAAGGCATAACTCCGTCTTCGGTTTGTGCAAAAAAAACAGCTAAGTGAGCGTGAATCCTTAATTAACTGTAACCATAACACGTTAGTTCCATCCACAGCAAGGAAACATTTTTTCTTAAGAGTTTTCAGTGCGACGTCTTCTCCCCCAGAAAGCGCCTTAACTATCGGTCAAAAACTCATCAGAAATAAAACAGAAAACTTTTAAACTATTTTTAAATAATGGCGCAATTCTGTTCTCTATATGGTGTTTTTTAAAAATGAGAAGTTTTATAATCGTGAAGCATCACTTGGTATATTCAAGCGAAATGTTACTTTTTATGACCAAATTGACTCCCTGTTCTTTTGCTAAATCCGTGAATCTCTTGAGTTCTTCTTGAGTGTTCTTAAGTGCTTCAATCCGATTTTTAGAATGACTACTATCTCTAGCATAACGTACATGATTACTAAAGTCATCGACTGTGTGATAATGAATTTTATTGGCAATGAGACTGGAAAGTACACTATTGGCTTCCTCTGGAGTGAAAGTACCGTCAATAAATTTAAACTCTTTTATTTCTTCAACTTTCATAATTATATATTTATCTTGAGCTGGTAATAAGCATACCACTGCTAAACGTTAACAAGACATCATCAGTTTAAAATATTTATTACGCTCTCGAGATGAAAATCTTTGTTTTCCTTTTTGATGTAAGCTCTGGCTTCGTCTAGGTTTTTTTGTAATAATTTTATCTTGCGCTCCCTCATTTTTATATCCTCTTCATTATAACTATTCCTGACTTTTTCTTCGTGAAATTTTATTTTAACATGAAATAGTTGGGTTAAGATATCTATCGTTTCTGTTGTGCTGAATGCGCCATCAATAAGTTGTAGTTCCATAATTAATGTAGTTTTATTGTCCTTGTCCCAATGAAAACGCCATTTTACCATCAAACAGGTATAGGTTTTCGGTTTTTATCGTATCAATACCATTTTGTATGCATTGCTGCAACAGTATAATTATTTCCTCTTTAGTGATGGTTTTGCCTTCCTCGGTTTTAAATCGGCATCTCCAATGATCCGTACAAAAGGTTTGTGAAAATCCTTCGGGCCAAACTTTGATCCCGCGATTGGTGATCATAATGAGTTTTAAATTTGCCGTACCAATTTTTGTCATTTTTGAAGCAAGCTCATTTGCATCTGTACCATTCCAATGCACAAAAACATCATGTCCGATAAGTTCCTTTTTTGCTTGTGGTCGCTTTTTATATTTTGGAAGATTTAAGGCTTGACCATTTTCGTAATTAACGGCAGCTAGTGTTTTTGGTTTTTGTCCTAAGTTAGCAATAACTGCGTCGGCAAATTCTTTAGTTCCAACTTTTTGCGTACTGTTTCCTTCTTTAAAAATATCATAGGTATGAACTCCGTCTTCCAAGGTTTTTAACCAGGCATTGTGCACCTTTGTAGCGATATCATTCTGACCTAAATGATTGAGCATCATTACCGCACCCTGCAATAATCCTGATGGATTCGCCAGATTTTGTCCTGCTCTTCTCGGTGCTGAACCATGAATGGCTTCAAACATTGCACATTCCTCGCCAATATTTGCTGACCCGGCAAGACCAACCGAACCTGCTATTTGTGCCGCTATATCCGAAAGCACATCTCCATACAAATTCAGCGTAACAATAACATCAAATGCTTCTGGTGTATCACTCATCTTTGCAGCACCAATGTCAATAATCCAATGTTCGTTTTCAATTTCAGGATATTCTGCTGCAATTTCGTCAAATACCTGATGAAAAAGCCCATCTGTTTGCTTCATTATATTGTCTTTGGTAAAACAAGTAACTTTTTTTCTACCATATTGTTTGGCAAATTCAAAGGCGTAGCGAACAATTTTTTCGCAACCCGGACGGCTAATTATTTTTAAGCATTGCACCACTTCATCAGTTTGTTGGTGCTCAATTCCGGCATATAAATCCTCTTCGTTTTCTCTAATAATGACCATGTCCATCTTCGGATGTTTGGTCTCAACAAAAGGATACAAACTCATACAAGGACGAACGTTCGAATACAATCCTAAAAATTTTCTTGTAGTTACATTCAAACTTTTGTAGCCTCCGCCTTGTGGTGTTGTAATAGGTGCCTTTAAAAAGACTTTATTTTTTATGATAGTATCCCAACTTTCTTTGGCTATTCCGGATGTATTTCCGGAAAGATATACTTTTTCACCAACTTCAATTTCATCGTACTCCAGCTGGGCACCGGCAGCTTTGATTATGTTTAAGGTGGCATCCATTATTTCAGGACCAATCCCGTCTCCTTTTGCGATTGTGATTCGTTGCATTGTAGTGTATGATTTATTTCTGACAAATGTAAAATGCCTATTCAATATATTTTTATTTATATTCGTTATGATATACATAAACATTATTTATGAATTTGTTGATGCAATTATTTAAAGTAAAAAACATTGATTAGATATCGGTCGAGATGCTAAAATCCAGTATTTTGGAGTCGAAAAATAATCAATATCAATGTTAAATATTGTAAAAAACTATTTCAGCGTTTTAAAAATTGTAAGTTTTTTGCAATGTGGCTTAGAATGTAAATATCGAGCCGGCAGAAGGGATAAGATGTTTCATTTGGAGATATTTGCACTTAGTTTGACCGTAAAATTTATGTCAGCTGACAGCGAAAACGTATTATTTAATCACTTAAAAACGGACACACTTCAAGTCTAATTAAGTAAAGCCAATTTAATAAAGGGAGATGAAAATTGTTTATATTTTTGGAGCGATTAAGCATCTTATTTTTTAGAGCTTGAAGATTAATTTACTGTTTATAGTATGTCTTTGGAAATTTGTAAATTCTCACGTCACAAAATTATCCAAAACATTTTCAGGATTTAAAACCAGTATTTCATCTAAAGTAACCGCTTGATCGTTAGTGGAATTTATCAATAATTTCATCTTTGACGAACCAGTAAATAATATTAAAACGCAAATTATTTAACTACACCCAACGGGTTTTACAAAATTCGTTTTTGAAGAGTGTAATAAAATTATTATTTATATGAACTTATTACAGACTCATTATGCATTCAGTAATGAACAAATTCTGACTACAATCGTCACATCCCCAAATTCCTCCCAACATGAGGCTTAGGTTGGCCACTTAACCGTGAAGTCAATTTTGAAGCAACCAGGCAACCTTATCATTAAAAAGCCACCCATTACGGCACCTACTTTTTAAAATCGAAAAAAAACGGTTTAATATAATTTTTCCAGCGTTTCCAACACATAAGTGTGCATCACTTCGCGGTAATCCAAATGCGTGACAAGGCGGAGTTTGCCATGACCCATCGAACTAATAAAGATATTTTTCAAGTTTAATTTTTCCATTAAATCTGTTTCATTGATGTGGGGTTGAACCGCAAAAATTAAAATATTAGTTTCTACGGGTTCCACTTTGGCTACCCACGACAATTTGCTAAGCACCGCTCCCAGTTCTTTTGCCCTTCGGTGGTCTTCAGCCAAGCGTGGAATATTATTTTCTAAGGCATACAGGCCCGCCGCGGCCAGATAACCGCCCTGACGCATACCGCCACCCAATATCTTACGAATTCTCAAAGCCCGTTGGATGGTGGGTGAATCGGCAACCAATAGCGATCCGATTGGCGCGCCCAAGCCTTTAGACAAGCAAACCGAAAGCGTATCAAACAATTGTCCGTATACTTTCGGATTGTCATTTTTTGCCACCAAAGCATTCCATATTCGCGCGCCATCCATGTGAAATTTTAAATGATGCGTGTCACAAACTTCTTTAATTTTTCTTAAATCTTCAAGTTCATAACAGGCACCGCCCCCTTTGTTGGTCGTATTTTCGACACAAACCAAACTGGTCAGTGGACTATGATAAAATGCGGGATTGTTGATCGCTCCTGCGACCTGCGTTGCGGTAATCATACCAAGGTGCCCGTCAAGCAAACAGCAAGAAACTCCGCTATTGAACGAAACGCCTCCCCCTTCATAATTGTATACATGCGCATATTTATCGGCAATCAGCTGTTCACCAGGCTGGGTGTGCAATTTTATCGCGGTTTGGTTGGCCATGGTTCCCGATGGAAAGAACAATGCCTCTTCCATCCCGAACATCTCCGCAACTTTGGCCTGTAAAGCGTTAATGGTGGGATCTTGCTTGTAAACATCATCGCCTACTTTGGCTTGAAACATGTACTGCAACATTTCTGGTGTCGGTTTGGTAACCGTATCACTGACTAAATTTATTTCCATACTCTAAAAACTATAGCTTATTTTTGTGCAACAAAATTAATTATAATTTATGACAACTACCGAACAAATAAAAGGTATTGTAGAGCGCCTTGGTGCGTTGAGGAGGTATCTTTGACATTGATGCCAAACAAATAGAAATTACGAATGAGGAGGAGAAAACGTTTGCACCCGACTTTTGGAATAACGCCAAAGAAGCCGAGCTGGTTGTAAAAAATTTGAGGACCAAAAAAAAGTGGGTCGAAGATTATGAGAAAGCCACCGCCATGGCAGGAGAACTTCAACTTGCCTATGAATTTTATAAAGAGGGCGAACTGACCGCTGAAGAATTGGATGCCCATTATTTGCTAACCAATGCTTATATTGAAAGGATCGAATTTAAAAACATGCTTTCTGATGAAGGCGACACGCTAAGTGCCGTATTGCAGATTACAGCAGGTGCCGGTGGAACAGAAAGTTGCGACTGGGCGCAAATGCTGATGCGGATGTATATGATGTGGGGCGAAAAATACGGTTATAAAATAAAAGAACTTAATTTCCAAAAAGGGGAATCGGCAGGCATCAAAACGGTGACCCTGGAGTTTGAAGGTGATTATTCTTTTGGATACCTTAAGGGCGAGAATGGCGTGCATAGGCTCGTCAGGATTTCGCCTTTCGACAGCAATGGCAAACGCCATACTTCGTTCGCTTCTGTCTATGTTTACCCGTTGGCTGATGATACTATTGAAATCGACATCAATCCCGCTGATATTTCGTGGGAAACCATGCGCTCAAGTGGCGCCGGTGGTCAAAATGTCAACAAAGTGGAAACGGCAGTAAGATTGCGGCACCATCCTACCGGAATTATAATTGAAAATTCTGAAACCCGCTCGCAACTCGACAACAAAACCAAAGCGATGCAATTATTAAAATCGCAGTTGTACGAAATTGAACTAAAAAAGAAACAGGCCCTACGCGATGAAATCGAAGCCAATAAAATGAAAATTGAATGGGGTTCGCAAATTCGGAATTACGTGATGCACCCGTATAAATTGGTCAAAGATGTGCGTACGGGTTGCGAAACCAGTGATGTAGATGGCGTTATGAATGGCGAAATTGATGCCTTTCTTAAAGCTTTTTTGATGATGATGGGACAAAAAAATGAAGCCCAACCGCTATGAAAATCAATACCTACATCGCCTTACTTCGCGGCATCAATGTTAGTGGACACAAAATCATCAAGATGGAACTGCTCCAAAAAGCATTGCAGGAACTCGATGTGAAAAATATTTCAACTTACATCCAAAGTGGGAATATCCTTTTTCAAAGTGAGGTCGCCGATAAGGGAAAACTAGCCCATCAGATTTCTGGAGTCATCGTCAAGCATTTCGGATTTGATGTTCCTGTCATGGTGTTTTCGCCGGAAGAATTAAAAAAAGTGGTGGCCGACAATCCCTACGCCCATCAAAAAATACAAGATGCGGCGCAACCGTATGTCGCGTTTTTGTCTGAACCTCCACATCTCCCATTGCTTGAAATGTTACAGTCGGTTCCTTCTGGGAAGGATACTTTTGTATTAGTCGAAAAAGTGTTGTATTTGTTTTATGCCGATTCTGCTGGAAACACCAAACTGTCCAATGCGGTAATTGAAAACAAACTCAAACTAAAATCGACCATGCGCAACTGGAAAACCGTTAAAAAACTGATTGAACTTGCCGACCAACTTACAACCATTCGATGAGCGAGACGCCCAGACCCAACGTTGTTTGCTTATTATTATAATCGATCAGTGTTTCGCCATATCCATGTGTGATCTGCAGAAAGCCTTTTAAATTGCCCTTGATTGGATACGACCAGCAAAAATTAAGATGACCCCTTACTTTGGTAGTAAAATCGAAGTTGTGACTACCTATGAGCGAAAGCACGCTTCCATTTTTAGTGTAGATGACGGTGAGGTCTGCCCTGCCTGTATATTTTGCAATGTCAGGGTTGTCGTCTTTCTCAGACCGAATCCGAAGCCAAGGTCGCGCATAGACGCTCCAGTTCTTGCGTTCCAATCCCGCATGAAAAATAATCCGGTTCCAACTTCGCGAAAAAGGATTGCTTTTTCCATTCGACTCATGGTTAAAAGAAACACCAACCATCCTGGCTTTGAAGCCAAAAAGATTGAATCTTACGGGAAAGTTGAGAATAATTTCAGGCTGGTAATTGATCTCTCGAAACGGACGAGACAAATTGTTATTGTACAATTGCCAGTGTGACACCTGAGTGTATGCCATCCAAAGGTCGCCGTGTCCCCATAAAATACCCTGAAGCACTTTGGTCTTAAAGCTCAACTGAAATTTTGCTTCAATATTGTTGTAATTGGTTCCTGCCGCCACTACATATTCGGGTTTTTGGTTTCCAGAAATGGGTTGATCGTTGGGAGCGCTAGACCAACGTGCCGGCAAAATGTATATGGGTTTATATGGGGTAACCAAGAAAGTACTTCTTGTGGCGGTGGTATCGAGTTCCCAACGCTGCGTCATGGTTCGGATTTTGGTTTTTGTATTAAAAAATGGACTAGTTTGACCATGGATTGTTAAAGACGCGAAAAGCAACAAAATAATGCAGTTCTTGAATAAATCTCTCATACGTTAATTTTGAGCAAACTTAAGTTTGTTGGAGCCCGGATAGTTATAAAATTACAACATTTGCTTTCATAATTGACGATTTGGCGCGTTAATAACAAAGAAGCATTAGGAAGTTCGTCCGCAATTTATTTAATTTGACAATTATACTACAACCGCAAAATTTAACAGCACATG
>JACMOK010000008.1 GCA_014378065.1 Flavobacterium sp. | reverse complement strand
GCTTTGGTGTGGTTGACGCCCATCACAAACATCGGCGCATCGGCAGAAGGAGCAGAAATGACTACCTTCTTAGCCCCGCCTTTAAGGTGTGCCTTTGCAGATTCTAAAGTGGTGAAAATTCCGGTACAATCGGCTACTACTTCTGCACCCACTTCATCCCATTTAAGGGTAGCTGGATCTTTTTCGGCAGTAATTCGGATATTTCTTCCGTTGACGTAGAGTTTGCCTTCTTTAACTTCTACTGTTCCGTTAAAACGACCGTGAACGGAATCATATTTTAATAAATAAGCCAGATGATCTACGTCTAATAAGTCGTTGATGGCAACTACCTCTACATTGTCTCTGTTGAAAGTTTCTCTAAAAACAATTCTTCCTATTCTTCCAAAACCGTTTATTCCTAATTTTACTTTTGACATTTTTATTAATTTCTTTTGGCGATGTGCCGATTATATTTATTATGTTGACATGATGTCGGAAACCCTTAAAAGCTCTTTGTCTATTTCAGTATGCCCTTTAATGGCTTGTTCCAACGGAGTAAGTGCAATTTTATCACTTAACAATCCGACCATATAATTGGATTTTCCTTGGAGCAAAGATTCAACGGCTTTTACGCCCAACCTACTGGCCAAGACCCTGTCGAAACACGATGGGGCTCCTCCCCTTTGCATGTGTCCTAAAACTGACACCCGTACATCGTATTCTGGTAAATTGGCTTCGACATAATCCTTGAGTTCAAAGACACTTTTCCCAATCTTGTCTCCTTCAGCAATAACAACAATACTTGAGGATTTTCCAGAGGCTTTGCTTTTTTTAAGGGAATCCAACAATCGTTCTAATCCCAAATCTTGCTCTGGAATCAGAATTTCCTCTGCACCTGCACCAATCCCAGCGTTTAATGCAATATGACCAGCATCTCTGCCCATGACTTCTACAAAAAACAAGCGGTTGTGAGAACTCGCCGTATCGCGAATTTTATCAATTACTTCAACTACGGTATTCAGGGCGGTATCATAGCCCAACGTGTGACTGGTTCCGAAAATATCATTGTCAATGGTACCAGGTATTCCCATTACAGGAAAATCGTATTCGCTATTGAAAATTTCAGCGCCCGTAAAACTACCATCACCACCGATAACCACTAAAGCATCTACACCGGCTGCCGTTAAATTATCATAGGCTTTTTTTCGACCTTCTGTACTCATGAAATCTTTGGATCGCGCCGATTTTAATATGGTTCCGCCTTTATTGACAATATTGTTGACACTACGGGGACCCATTTCCTTGAAATCACCTTCTATCATTCCTTGGTAACCCCTGTAAATTCCGATGCATTCAATATTATGGTAGGCGCAGGTTCTGACCACGGAACGGATGGCGGCGTTCATTCCGGGAGCGTCACCTCCTGAAGTCAATACCCCAATCTTTTTTATTATTTTCGACATTTTTTTTCAATTAAAATGTAAACTTAGCAAAGATCAATGAGTTTTTGGGTGGTGTTTTTGATAGTTTAATAAAATAAAAGGATTTCAATCGTTTTCGTTGATAAGTTTTTTGGTTGCAGCTGACTTCTATTATTTTAAAAATAAAAAACACCGAAACTAGTCTTCTACTGGAACTGCCTCGCTATTGGCTTTAGGCGAATCGGTTTTCTTTTTATCCTTCTCAACATCCTTTAGTTTAATATAATCCGGCAAAAATTCTGAGTCTGGCACTTCCTCAATGCTTTTTTTGGCTAACGCTAATTTTTGATTTTTGAATATTTTATTCACCAGCTCGGTAAACGTATCAAAGTCGACTTCATAAGAGATCCCAATTCCCTGCGTATATCCTACTCCCTGACCAATATAATTAATATCATTTTCTTTATTAAAAACACGAAGGTTTAACGTACCGTCTTCGTTTACACGATACTGCACCTCGACGTCACCCACTACTGCGGATTCATTGATACCGCCCACGGGTACGCCCAATTTTCCGTTGATGGTAATGCGTTCGTTAATTTTGGTAGAAACAGTCACTCCCACCCGACCATCGGTCTGCGATCCTGGTGTTCTTTCGGCGGCAACGAGGTCGACTCCTACATTGATTTTGCCTTCACTGTCGTTAAAAATAGAACCAAAAAGATCACCTACTTTTTCATACAAATTGTTGGTGATCGACGATTGTCCCAATCCTTCATTGCTCAAGAAACCACCTGTAGAAAGCAAAATCAGCGCTTGCTTTTGGCGAACATCTTTGTCGTCTAGCTTGGTTTGTATTTCAGATTTTAAGTTGGAACTTATTGTAGGGAAATTAATTTCAAAGTCTGGTTCTGGATTACTCAAATTTCCCCTTACTCCTATGACTACTTCTACAGGAACCTTTTTGTTGGCAGAAGCATTTTCTAATAATACGCCCGGATTGGCCGTGGTTTTATAAACCGCTTCAAGATTAAGTATGGCACGCATCGGATCGCCTTCCCAAGTAATCGAACCGCCTTTTTTTACATCGAATTTTTTATTAATCAGTCCGCCATATTTAAAATTGTAGGTTCCTTCATACGCCTGAAAATCGCCCCACATATTAAATTTTCCCAACGTGTTTATTTTGAACAGCAGCGATCCATATCCTTTTCCTTTCATTCCGTGTCCGGTACTGCGATCCAAAATCACTTCTACTTCTGCATCGGGGGTGATATCGAAATCAAACTCCAATTCCAATCCGTTGTAATTTCTTGTATTGTCTGCAATGCCGTTTTTAAGATTAAACTTTTCATTTTTGGTTATAAAATGAATATAACCATTTTCACCCGTAGACTCTGCATCATTGATGGGTATTTTGACGTTGGTGCCTTTTTCAGATTTGGCTTCTACCTTAATAAAAAGACCGTTGGTTGGGCCTTTGATTGAAGCATAACCGTCAATAAATGCGGTACCAAAATAGGCTGCATCTTCGCTATCCTTGGTGTCTAAAGCTAAAAGTCTGTCTGAACTGATGTTGAGGTCTAGTCGCCAATCGGAAAAATTTCGGTGTTCAATACTTCCATTGAGTTTGCCTTCTGTACCGTATTTGCTATCGCGTAAAGTGGCATTTCGGATCAGAAACTTTTTTTCGGTCACATCAATGATGGCATCATCTTCTATGGCATAATCAATGTTAAGGTATGGAATGCCAAGTCCTGCTTTTTTGACAAACAAACGGCCATTGATATCAAGGTTATCAACATCGCCAGCTACGTTAGATCGTCCGCTTGCAAACCCTCGAATGTTGGAAATTACTCCTCCGCCTAGTGAGCCCAATACGCCTAAATTAAAACTGTCAAAATTTAAATCGAGATCGATATTGGTTTTATTATTTGCGACTTCAAAATTACCATTCGCCGTAAACGATTCGACATTTTGATTTTCTATGCTGGAAGTCAGATAGAATTTTCGAAAACTGTCATCGCCCTTGATGTCTAAAATTAAATTTCCTAAAGGCGTCGAATTGACATCCAGACTATCTATTTTAATAGCAGCGGTGGGTTGGTAAATAGCATTGCTTTGCTTGAGATTTACGATACCATTGAGATAGCCTTTAATGTTGAACTTTTCGACTGTGGGCAGCAAACGATCAAGTTGTACCTCTTTAAACGTAAGTTGTAAGTCTTTAGATTTGTTGTCTTTTAAAATGCCAACCAGTTCTATTCGCTGGTTTTCATGCGACATGACAATGTCGTCGATGCTAAAATTTTTCAACGCTTTATCAAAGACAATTTTATTGTTGTCGTTGTCTTCTTCGTTCAAATACCATAAAAAATCTTTAAATTTCAGTTCCGATTTCTGTATTCCCACCACGCTTTGCTTTTGCGCATTGATGGTGTGATAAAGATTTAGATTATACGAATCTTGAGCTGCATTGCCTCCTTTAAATTCTGTTCGTAAAAACAAAGTATCGTTTGTAGTAACATTAATCAGACTAAAATCGCTGATTTTATAACGCTTTGTCTTGATGCTATCTAATTCTATATAAGTATTAAACAATGGATTTTTATTGTCAATATTAATTTTGATGCTATCAAATGAGGTTTCAAAGGCCGTGATTTTTGGAGAGTTGAAATTGAACTTAAATTCATCCTTGTCCGAATTAATACTTCCTTTAAAAGCAGTATTGGTTCCTATTTCAATTCCGGGATAAAACACTTCAATGACTTTATTGTAAATTTTAAAATCGAATTTAAGGAATTGTCCCTTTTTAATTTTGTTGGGTTCGTAATTAGCATATAAACTACCCAACGAATTTTCGACCATCTTTTGCAACTGGTTGAATTGGAATTTGCCCACCACAGTACCTTCGATAATGTCTGGTGAATTAATAGTAATGGTGCGCAAACGATCGCCATCAAAATTCGATGTTACAGAGAAATTATCAAAAAAATAGGTGTCTTTATTGTTTTGAAACGAGGTATCATTAAAATTGATTTCGCCCTGCAAGTCTTCAAGGCTGTTGCCTGAAATATTCATTTTAATATCGCCTTTAAAAATAGAAATAGAATCTTTCTTCGAAAAATTGAGTTTTTTTAAATTGGCATAATCAATCTTAGTATTGAAGTTGTAAGCAATGTCCTTTCTTCCCAGATTTACCATACCGTCAAAGTCTAAAAACAAATTGGGATCGTTTACAAATAATTTTCCTTGAAAAATGGGATTCTTAAATTTACCATCGACGATAATTTTAGAATAAGTATAGCCATTATAATAAAGCTTATACACATCGCCAGAAAAAGAAGTATTGAGGTTTTTTTGAACAAATCCTTTGCCATCAACATCGATATTTAAAGTCACTTTTCCTAAATCTTTTCGACTGAGAAAGGCGCCAATATTGAATTCTTCCAAAATAATATTGCCTTTATATGAAGCGTTGTCGATATTGTCAATATTGGTCATGACCAAATCTGATTGGATATTGCCCAAAGCGGTAGCCATATAAAAATTGGCCGATATGCCGGTCGTGGTAATTTCTGATTTTCCTCTCAAATTGAATTGACCAATTTTTTTTAAGGCTGTCGGCAATTTCTTTCCTAAAACGTTCGGAAGCAGTTGTACTAAATTGTTGTAATTGGATGATACTTTTTCGAAATCGCCCTTCATGTAAAAATGCTGGTCGGTGTTCCCCAATAGGTTTTTAAAATTTACATTACCAACAATCCTTGAATTTTTGCTGTCGGTCAGATTCAAATTCATCGCCACAATATTATTCAATGTACCGGTCAAATGGGCCTGCAATTTAAAATGTTGGTCTTTGCCGAGTTCCTTATAAAAAAAACGGATATCGTTTGTGGCGAACAAAGCATCATTGATTTTAATGTCAAAATGCACTTTGTTGTTAAAATCCTTAAAGTCTTCTCTTTTGTAATTAAGCGCTACGTTGCCTTTAAAGGTAGAATGTGCAGTAACCAGATCGAGGTCATACAGTCGGATGAACTTTTTAGTGTAAGTGAATTTGGAAGATAGGTTTTTGACAAACAATCCGCGGTAATCAAGGAACGACATTTTTTCGATATCGGTCTTTACTTCGGGGCCTAAAATCTGAAAATTACTAACTGTAGAATTGAGCTGTGTAAAATCGACATTCTTGGGATTGGCGTGGTTTTCATCAAATAACATAAAATGGCTGTCGGTGAGATAAATTTTCTCGGCCTTCATTAAAAACTTTTTGGAAGAGGGCTTCCCAGAATTGAAAGCGGCAATAAATTGATCCAGATTGGATTCTCGTTCGCCTTTGTAAGTTTTCATATTTAACAGCAGCTCATCGACGCGGACCGCGCCAAAAAACAAATCGCCCGAGGTCAGTTTTCCAAAATCCAAAATGGTCGTGTTGATGCGATTGGCCGCAATAAGGGTGTCGTTGTGGTGGTCTAAAATAAGAACTTTTTTCAACTTTACACCGCCAAAAACGGTTACTGCTACCTGATCAACCGATATTTTAATTTTGTAATCGGTATTAATTTTTTCGGTCAAATACTGTGCTAACTTTGTCTGCACCACTGGCAATGTCAGCGCAATGCCTGATACTAGAAGCAATAGGATCAGCACAAGCAAGAAACGCAATATTATTTTTGTGATTTTTTTGATAGGTAAGCGAGTTAGAAAATATCCTTTTGGTTTAATTACCTACAGAGGCTTTTCAATTGATAAAAAATGGCTAATTTTGGCTTCGCGGTAAAAATAAAGATTTTTACGCTGCTTTTATCAAAAAAAATATTAAAAAACAGTGCTTGAGATGCCTTCTTCAGAAGTTTATATTTTGGCTATAGAAAGTTCTTGCGACGACACGGCTGCCGCAGTTTTAAAAAATGATCAGGTGTTGTCTAATGTTGTCGCGAACCAGCAGATTCATAACGAATTTGGTGGTGTCGTACCAGAACTGGCGTCACGGGCCCACCAACAAAATATAGTTCCGGTGGTAGCTGCTGCGCTGCAAAAGGCCAATATCGATAAAAACCAGCTATCGGCCATTGCTTTTACACAAGGTCCGGGACTAATGGGTTCTTTGCTTGTCGGAAGTTCTTTTGCAAAATCGCTGGCTTTGGCTTTAAAAATACCACTCATTGCAGTCAATCACATGCAGGCGCACATACTGGCTCATTTTATTGACGAAGTGGGTTTTGAAAAGCCAACATTTCCTTTTCTGGCGTTAACGATTTCTGGAGGACATACACAAATTGTAAAAGTTAAGGATTTTTTCGACATGGAAATTATTGGCGAAACGACCGACGATGCGGTTGGAGAAGCATTTGACAAAAGCGCTAAAATTTTAGGATTACCATATCCTGGCGGACCTTTGGTAGACAAACATGCGAAATTGGGCAACCCAACCGCGTTTGTATTTACCAAACCCAAAGTGCCCAATTTGGATTTTAGCTTTTCGGGATTAAAAACGGGCATCTTATATTTTGTTCAAAAAAATGTGGCGTTAAACCCCAATTTCATTGAAGAGAATTTGAACGATATCTGTGCTTCAATTCAACATACCATTATCGAAATCCTGATGGACAAACTACAATTGGCAGTCAAACAAACCGGGATGAACAAAATTGCGATTGGTGGCGGCGTTTCTGCGAATTCCGGAATCCGAAAAACACTGCAAGAAGCAGAAGAGCGATACGGTTGGAAAACCTACATCCCAAAATTTGAATATACAACAGACAATGCTGCGATGATTGGAATTGTCGGTTATCAAAAATTTTTAATCAATCATTTTGAAACGGCCAGCGTGACTTCCAAAGCCAGAATCTCCTTTTAATTTTATGCAATTATTTTACAATCCCAACATAGCCGAAAATGCTGAAACTTTCTCTTTCGACAAAGAAGAAAGCAAACACATCATTAAAGTGCTGCGCAAAAAAGATACCGATATTCTATTTGTAACCAACGGTTTAGGATTTTGTTTTGAAACGAAAATTACATTGGCGTCCGATACCAAATGCACTGTCAAAATTATAGCTGTCAAAAAATCAGAGCCTTCAAAATACCGCTTACATTTGGCTGTGGCGCCGACAAAAATGAATGATCGTTTTGAGTGGTTTTTAGAAAAAGCTACAGAAATCGGAATTTCAGAAATAACTCCGATTATTTGCGATCATTCAGAACGCAAACAAATTAAAACCGATCGCTTTGACAAAATTATTCAATCGGCTATGAAACAATCAAACCAGTATTTCTTGCCAAAATTGAATGAGCCTGTAATGTTTAAAGATTTTGTGCAACAACATAAAAATGGTTTGTTGTTTGTAGCGCATTGCGAAGAAACAGAGAAAAAAATTCTAAAGCATTTGTTGCAACCGGATAAGGATGTTACTATACTGATCGGACCTGAAGGCGACTTCTCGGATAAGGAAATCCTGTGGGCTATCGAAAACAAGTTTGTTCCAATTTCATTGGGAAATACGCGATTACGAACGGAAACCGCTGCTATTGTAGCATGTCATAGTGTTGCTTTTGTAAATGAAAATCGCTGAAACCTCTCAGTTAAACGTGGGCTTTCTTTGCCGGATTACGTATCACAAATTACAAACTATTGTACTAAATAATTCTGCGCTTCGTTTTGACTATATTTGTCGCCCATTGCTCACATCAATACTTTTTTAACTTTTCACAAAATATGAAAAAACAATACCTTGCCTTACAGTTATTCGGAATTAGTTTGTTTGCTGTGGCTCAAAGCACACCATTGGCTCATATTACAATTCAAGAGCCTTCACTGGCTTGTTCACCAGGTATCTGCACTACTTTAACGACAGCGTTTAGCACTTTAAAATCGACCACAAATTACCAAGTAGCCAGCATCCCATTTAATCCACTCTTCCCTTACACAGGAGGAACGCTTTTAAATAACAGTGCCGACGATTTATGGACGCCCGCGATTAATTTGCCATTCTCTTTTTGCTTTTTTGGCAGCACTTACAATTCGGTTTTGGTCGGTAGCAATGGCGTAATGACATTTGACCTGACAAATCAAACACCATCAGGATACTGCAGCTGGCCATTTACACAGACCATTCCAAATGCAACATTCCCGATTCGCAACGCTATTTATGGTGTGTATCAGGACAGCAATATTTCTTCACCACCCGTTACCAATGCCTTGGTTCAAAATGTAAATTATTACATACTGGATTCCGGATTAAATGCGGCACCAAATAGAGTGTTCGTAGTTAATTTTAATCAACTACCGCAATACCAATGCAATGCTGCTGTTGGTCTCCAAACATCCCAAATTGTTATTTATGAAACCACAAATATCATCGACGTCTATGTGCAAAACAGAACGGCTTGTACTTCTTGGAATTCAGGATCTGGCTTAATTGGCATACAAAATCAGGCTGGCACACTCGCCGTAACTCCAGCGGCAAGAAATACCGGAACTTGGTCGGCAACAAACGAAGCTTGGCGCTTTTCTCCTGACGGCGGCAATTTACCCTATGTGTTTTCATGGTATGACAACGGCGTTCTCATGCCGGATGAAACCAGTAGTTCGATAGTGGTTTGTCCCGTATTAAACGATAATTCCTATACCGTAAACCTATCTGTTATTACGTGTAATAACGCTCAAACGGTATTGCAGTCCAATGCAATTAACCAATTGTTGGTGATAGAACCTGCTTTTGAAAGCGCACCAAATTTGATTTTCTGTACACAAGAGCCTCCTGTGTACATAGCAGATTTAGCTAGCAATGGCAACGTTATCGTGAGCGGTTTAAATGCTAATGATTACACTATTCGGTATTATGAAAGCTTAGCTGATGCAGAAAATTCAGCGGCAAATTACATTCTTGATCCAAGCAATTACTCGTTTATCGAAAACAAGACAATTTATGTAAGCCTGCAGGAAGAATTGCAAACTGGTTGTCACTATGTAAAAAGTTTTGAACTTACCATCATCCCTTTGGTAACGGCACCAACCGGAGACATCAGCCAAAATTTTACTAACGGGCAAACGTTAGCCAATTTGGTGGTCACCGGAGAAAATATTATCTGGTATGATTCACCCGCCGATGGGAATGTACTTCCCACTACAACTCTTTTACAAAACAATACTACTTATTATGCTACGCAAAGCGTGGATGGTTGTGAAAGCAACAGAAATACAAATGCCAACCGTTTTGCGGTGACGACTTTTCTTGTATTAAGCAATAGTTTCTTTTCTACCAGCGCTTTTTCGGTTTATCCGAATCCGGTTCATGATTTACTGACAATAACCGCTCAAGAAATTTTAAAATCGATTGTTGTTTACAATGCAGTAGGTCAGCAAATCCTCAGCCTTGATCCTGATCAAAAAGAATTGCAAATCAATACGGCTAAATTCACCTCGGGTGTTTATTTTTTAAAATTGAATACAGAAACCGAAAGTCGGATTTTAAAAGTCCTTAAAAAATAACAAAAATACGCTACACCCGAAACTGAAAATCAAAAGGCCATTGTAACCCTTTTATCTACCCATTGGTTATGGTTATTTAACTACTAATTCAAAAAGTTATCTTATTAAATTCGTGAATTAGTAGTTGATTCTTTTTAGAAAGTGCTGTTGAAATATGCAAGAGTGGCTAGTTTTAACTATTTTTGATATCATTAAAAAGACGAGATGAAAAAAAGTTGGATTTTATTATTATTGATCCATGGCCTTTGTTCGGCACAAGAAATCGCCTTGCTCAAATATAGTGGCGGTGGCGATTGGTATGCCAATCCGACTTCGTTACCCAACCTTATCAAATTCAGCAATCAAAACATCAACACTAAAATCAAATCAAAACCGGGATTGGTCACCCCCGGAAGTCCTGATTTGTTTTCGTATCCTTTTGTGCACATGACCGGTCACGGCAATGTGGTGTTTAGTGAAGCAGATGTTATCAACCTTCGTAATTATTTGACTTCGGGCGGATTTCTGCATATTGATGACAATTACGGCATGGACCAGTATGTGCGAAAGGAAATCAAAAAATTATTTCCCAACACCGACATGGTCGAAATTCCAGCCAACCATCCTATATTTCAAAAGCCTTTCCCTTTTCCTGCCGGGATTCCAAAAATTCACGAGCATGATGGCAAACGCCCGCAAGCTTTTGGTATATTTATAGAAGGCCGTTTAGCACTGTTGTATACCTATGAAACCGATCTGGGAGATGGATGGGAAGATGAAGAAGTACACAATGATCCGCTTGAAGTGCGATTGAAAGCCTTGAAAATGGGTACAAATATTCTTAATTACATTTTTACGAATTAGTATTTATCTGACGAAAATTGTTAAATATTTTGATATCAAATAATTTCCATTGAATTTTAGTCTTAAAGGTTGAATAAATTGATAAATTTACCTTTTGCTATTTAACTAATTAAAAAAAATAAAAATGAAAAAAATTTTTCTATTATCAGCGATGTTTTTATTTCTGTTTTCCTGTCAAAAAGATACTTTAGAGTCAGCGCCCGCACCCGAATCGGCGATAGTGAAAAGGAGTTGCGGCACTCAGGAAGTACTTGAAATGCAGTTACGTGACGATCCGACTTTGTCCGCAAGAATGAACCAAATTGAAAACTTTACCGAGAGTGCGATAAGACAGAACCGATTGGTCAATGGCCGCGTGGTTATTCCGGTGGTCGTAAATATATTGTACAGAACTACTGCTGAGAATATTTCCGCGGCGCAAATTCAATCTCAAATCGACATCCTTAATCAAGATTTTAATGCTCAGAATTCTGACTTCGGAAGTGTTCCCGCGATATTTGCACCGGTTGCTGCAAATGTAGGGATCACGTTTGAACTTGCCTCAGTGGTAAGAAAGGCAACCACCAAGACTTCATGGGGAACGCGGGATGCTATGAAAAAAAACAAACAGGGCGGTATTGCTCCGACCAATCCTTCTACAAACCTCAATTTATGGGTTTGCACTATTGGAGGAGGAATTTTAGGTTATGCGCAATTCCCCGGAGGATCTTCAGCAACGGACGGTGTGGTAATTGACTCCAAATATCTTGGTTTGTCAGGAAATTCAAATTATCCATACAACCTAGGAAGAACTGCAACCCATGAGATTGGACATTGGATGAACCTTCGTCACATTTGGGGGGATGCGAATTGCGGAAGCGATTTGGTTTCGGACACGCCCACACACGATTCTGCAAACTTTGGTGTTCCTACTTACCCACATTACAGTACTTGCGCAGGACAACCTGTTGAAATGACTATGAATTACATGGATTATACAGATGATAATGGCATGTATATGTTTTCAAACGGACAGAAATCCAGGATGAGTGCGATATTTATATCAGGCGGAGCCAGATCTGCATTTGGTATTTAATTTAAAATCTCATTTAAATCAAAGCCCGCTAATAACTTTAGTGGGCTTTTTTTATCTTTATCGTCAAAAATACATGACCTCAAAAATTTTAGCCAACGGAATTTTACGCGCAATGGCAGTCCTGCTCGCCGCAGCCTTGGGATTGTATTTTCTTTATGAAGTTCAAATCGTGCTGGTTTATCTGGCAGTGGCTTTAATCCTGACCCTAATTGGAAACCCAATGGTGGCGTTCTTTAAGCGAAGGCTCAAATTCAATTACGTCTTTGCTACCATCGCCACTTTAGTCCTTTTCCTCATGATAATCGCGGGATTTATTATGTTGTTTGTTCCCCTTATTATTAGTCAGGGACAAAATTTATCGCTTTTGAATACCGCCCAAATTGAGAGCAATACGATTGCTTTGATTAATAAAATTAGTGTTTTTCTGGAAAATCATCAGATTGATTCTAATAAAATGCTTAAGGAAGCCAACCTGACCTCTAAGATTAATTTTAACTTTATTCCTAATTTCCTCAATGCTTTTTTGGGCGGTATCAGCAGTTTCGGAATGGGATTGGCTTCGGTATTTTTTATTACTTTTTTCTTTCTTAAAGACCGTGAATTGTTTGTTTTAGGCGCTAAAAAATTGATACCCGACAGCCATGAAGTACCTATTATAAATTCATTAAAAAAAATAAATCGATTGTTATCCCGTTATTTTATTGGTTTGCTGATTCAATTGTCAATCATGTTTGTACTCTATCTTGTTATTTTGTTAATTTTTGGCGTCAACAATGCTTTTGTAATTTCTTTTTTGTGTGCGATTCTGAATATCGTCCCTTACATAGGACCACTCATCGCTTCAGTGTTGGCGGCGATATTGACGATGATCAGTAAATTGGGAAGTGATTTTCAATCCGAAATTTTGCCCACTACCATATATGTAATGATCGCCTTTTGGATTGTACAAATTATCGACAATAATGTGTCGCAACCTATTATTTTTTCCAAAAGTGTCAGCTCCCATCCGTTGGAAATTTTTTTAGTTATTCTGATGGCGGGGTTTCTTTTTGGAATAATAGGTATGATCGTAGCCGTGCCGCTCTATACCATTTTAAAAGTCATCGGTAAAGAGTTTTTTCCAAAAAATGTCATTATCCAGCTTCTTACTAAAAATATTTAGACGTGGATATCGAAATATTGAATTTAAACATCCAGCAATTTATTGAGGACAATATCGGAAAAGATATTTCGAAATTGGCATTGCAGAAAAATCCTTTTCCTGAATTGGACTGGATTTTAATTTTAACTCAAATTGCAGCCAAATCAAAAGCGAAAACCAAATTACCGCTATGGTTTATTACTCCAAATATTATATATTTTAGCAAAATTGCTGTCGAACAAGCTTCTTCTGAAAAGACGGCCAAACACAAGGCATCGATAATTTCTGGTCGTACTTTAATTGACTTAACTGGTGGTTTTGGCGTCGACGATTACTATTTTTCAACGCATTTTGACACCGTTGTACATTGTGAAATCAATACCGAATTATCAGCGGTAGTGAGGCATAATTTTGAGCAATTGCAGGTTAATAATATCGACTGCATTACCGGCGATAGCACCAAGGTTTTACAAGGGTACAACAGTTCTTTTGACTGGATTTATATAGACCCGTCGCGTCGAAATGAAACGAAAGGAAAAGTTTTTATGCTTAAAGATTGTACGCCAAATGTGCCCGCTTTACTCGATTTTTATTTTGAATATTCTAAAAATATATTGATAAAAACAGCACCCCTTTTGGATATTTCCGCTGGGCTTTCGGAATTGAAAAATGTAAAACGCGTTCACATCGTCGCTGTCGAAAACGAAGTCAAAGAATTGCTCTGGGAAATCGAAAAAGGCTACATGGATACCATTGAAATTTTAACAATAAATAATACCAAGGCCGGAGACGAAAAATTCAATTTTACTTTAGAGGCCGATCAAAAATCAGCTCAATTCGGCTTACCCAATAAATTTTTATATGAGCCCAACAGCGCCATAATGAAATCGGGAGGATTTGATCAGGTGGGCTTGCGATTCAATTTAAACAAATTACATCCACATTCTCATTTGTATACCGCAGCGGAATGGACAGATTTTCCGGGAAGAATTTTTCAAATTGAAAAAGTGATTTCGTATCAAAAATCTGCAATGAAAGAATGGTTGGAAAACAAAAAAGCCAATCTGACCACTCGTAACTTTCCAGATTCTGTAGAAAGTATCCGTAAGAAATGGAAAATAAATGAAGGCGGAAGCCAATATTGTTTTTTTACAACCAACCAGAATAACGATAAAATAGTTTTAATTTGCACCAAAATAAAATAATCATGAGGTTCCTATTCTTAAGTATCCTATTTGCTTTTCAACTTTCTGTTATTGCCCAACGGCCGTGTGATTTTAGCGTCAATGTCACCGATTCTATTGGTACTTATAAATCTACAAAAGAATATATGGTCTATGAGAAAAACTTTGCGGGCAATGCTTCATATGTTTTTTATTCGATTATCATCGCTGATGGCACACCAACTTTGAACGTACAATTTATAGAAAAAAGCAACGGCTTTATCAAAGCAAAATGTTTAGACAAGAACTCAAAAATTTACATCCAGTTGACCAATGGAAAGATCGTAACGCTGCTTCATATCAATCAAGAAAGCTGTGGCACCTTGGTTAGAGACGATAAAGGATTTAATAACAGGATTACGGCTGGTTATTTTATGTTCCGCTCAGACGATTTTAAGGATTTAAAAAGTGCTGCTATTTCTTTTGTACGTGTCAAGTATGCAACGGACACGGAAGATTTTATTTTTAGAAAAGCGTTTAAGTCGGAGATGAATGGCGAATTATACGAACCGGAGAATTATTTTGTTAATTACTTTCACTGCTTGGAAGACAACAATTAGTCGCATTTCCATTTGAAATTGGACAAGGGATCTTTCTTTGAGTTTTTTAGATTGTAGTGCCACCATTCACTCTCAAAAATCCTAAAATCGTATCGCGTCATCACTTTCCGTAGCATTTTACGATTTATTTTTACCTTGTCTGATAACAACTCATAATCGTGACTTGCTTCAATCCCAAAAAAATCGAATGGAGTTCCCATGTCGAGTTCCTTTCCATCGGCATCAACCAAGGTGATGTCAACGGCGCCGCCGCGATTGTGAATTGATCCTTTTTTGGGGTCGGCAACATATTCTGGATTTGATACAATTTCCCACATTTTCTTTTGAATATCCAGCGGTCGATAACAATCAAAAAGCTTGATCCGATAACCCATTTCAATAAATTTTTTATTAGCTGCTATTAACGAAATTGCCGTTTTTTTTCGCAGATAGCAGGCGTCACATTCATAAACTTTAGATTTTAAAAAGTTAGCTGTAGTAGCATATTTCATATCGTAAACAAAATCAGTACTAACGTCTTTTAAATTCACAAAAGTGGTGTCTGAGGCTACCATTTTTTCTTTTTTCGACGGTGCTATTTTAACGGATTCCATTTTATTTAATGGCGCTGAAATAGGATCGAGGGAACTATTAGCCGATTTTGAACGTGTGTCGTTGGCTTGAGTTACTGCTGAAGAAGCATTTTTACCAGTTCCGCACGAAAGTAAAATAAAGCAAGTCGAAATTGTAAAGAAGTTTATTTGTATTTTCATAATCCGGACACATCAATTGATGCACAAATTAATAAATTAAAACTTGATTGTAACCAACGATCTTTAAATCAAGCCATCTTCATAATTTTTAAAACTAAATTTTGTTTAATTATTAGATTAAAAGCATCAACGAATTATATGTGCTTAACTGGTAGTATTTTAGAGACAATCCTCTTTTTTTGTAGCTATAACCTGATTATCAGTAGTTTATGACAGTTAAACAAAGGTTAAATATGATTCATTTGACTTTTTCTTAACACTTTAAAATATTATTATAGTTAATTTTAGTTTTCAAATATAAATAATTTAAATCATGAAAAAAATTACAAAATTTTTTGCACTCAGCTTCATTTTACTTTTGTTCAATGTAAGCGCTGCTCAAACGGCGAGGCTACAAGCCATTCACAATTGTGCTGATGCTGCTGCTGCCACTGTCGACGTCTACGTGAATGGCATTTTACTGCTAGATGACTTTGCTTTTAGAACAGCAACCCCTTTTATTAATGCACCCGCTGGCGTTCCGCTGAGTATTGATGTGGCGCCAGGAAACAGTACCTCAAGCGCGCAAAGTCTGTACAATCTGACAACCACGTTGACTGCCAATGAAACTTATATTTTAGTGGCCAACGGAATTGTAAGTGCTTCTGGATATTCGCCTAGTCAGCCTTTTGAGCTTTCGGTTTTTGCGCAAGGTAGGGAGTTTGCATCGAATTCGGGAAATACGGATATACTGGTCAACCACGGATCAACTGACGCGCCCACAGTGGATGTTGTCGAAACCAGCGTTCCTGCAGGAATTATCGTCGACAATATTTCATACCCTTCCTTCACCGCTGATTATTTACAACTTCCAACTGCAGATTATACCTTGAACGTAACCAATGCCGCCGGAACTACCGTTGTGGCTTCTTATGCGGCACCGTTAAACACGTTAGGATTGCAAGGTCAGGCTTTTACGGTATTGGCTAGTGGTTTTTTAAATCCTGCACAAAACAGCAACGGACCCGCATTTGGTTTATGGGTAGCTTTGGCCAGTGGAGGAAATTTAATTCCATTACCTTTAATTCAAACGGCGAGACTACAAGCCATTCACAATTGCGCTGATGCTGCCGCTGCCGCCGTCGACGTCTATGTAAATGGCATCTTACTGTTAGATAACTTTGCTTTTAGAACAGCAACCCCTTTTATTGATGCACCCGCTGGCGTTCCGCTGAGTATTGATGTGGCGCCGGGAAACAGTACCTCAAGCGCGCAAAGTCTGTACAATCTGACAACTACGTTGACTGCTAATGAAACCTATATTTTAGTGGCTAACGGAATTGTAAGTGCTTCTGGATATTCGCCTAGTCAGCCTTTTGAACTTTCGGTTTTTGCGCAAGGTAGGGAGTTTGCATCGAATTCCGGAAATACCGATATACTGGTCAACCACGGATCAACTGACGCGCCCACAGTGGATGTCGTCGAAACCAGCGTTCCTGCAGGAATTATCGTCGACAATATTTCATACCCTTCCTTCACCGCTGATTATTTACAACTTCCTACTGCAGATTATACCTTGAACGTAACCAATGCCACCGGAACTAGCGTTGTGGCTTCTTACGCGGCACCGTTAAACACATTAGGATTGCAAGGTCGGGCTTTGACGGTATTGGCTAGTGGTTTTTTAAATCCCGCACAAAACAGCAACGGACCCGCATTTGGTTTATGGGTAGCTTTGTCCAGTGGAGGAAATTTGATTCCATTGCCAGTCTTGCCGCTGTCAAATAAAAGTTTTTATAATCCTGATTTAAAAATTTATCCTAATCCAGCCTCAACTGTTTTAAATTTATATATTCCATCTAATTCTGTTGAAAAGAGTGCAATCATTGTTGATATGAGTGGTCGGGTCATAAAATTTTTAAGCTCCTTTACTAATAAAATAGATGTTTCAGATTTGACAAATGGTTTGTATATAATCAATTTAAATCTTGACGGTAAAGCTGTTTCTGAAAAATTTATGGTATTCCGATAAGATATTACATTACATTATTAAATTAAGAAGCTGTTATGAATTTCATAACGGCTTTTTTTATAAATTAAAAAGAGCAATTGGAAATGAAAAAACCTTTTCGAATGAAAAGGTTTTTGTGAAGGCAGAAGGATTCGAACCTTCGACCGCCTGCTTAGAAGGCAGGTGCTCTATCCAGCTGAGCTATGCCTCCATTGGACTAAAAAAAGTCGGGGTGGCAGGATTCGAACCTGCGGCCTCCTGCTCCCAAAGCAGGCGC
>JACMOK010000072.1 GCA_014378065.1 Flavobacterium sp. | reverse complement strand
TAGAATTGTTGAATCAAATCCAAAAAGATTTATTTGATAGGGCATTGCGGTATAGAGACACACATATCACCGAGGTCAATTCATTCGAAGAGTTTAAAACTGTTTTAGAGGATAAAGCTGGTTTTATTTCAGCACACTGGGATGGAACAGCTGCCACTGAAGAAAAAATTAAGGAGTTGACTAAAGCCACCATCAGATGTATCCCTTTGTTGGGAATAAAGGAAGAAGGGAAATGCATTCTCACTGGCGAGGAGTCCGCTGGTAGAGTGCTGTTTGCAAAAGCATATTAAAAAAAATCAAAAAAAATTACATCAGCTATTGTGCGAATAGAAAATAGTTGTATTTTTGCATCCGCATTCAGGAAGTATGGCCCGTTCGTCTATCGGTTAGGACGCCAGGTTTTCATCCTGGTAAGAGGGGTTCGACTCCCCTACGGGCTACAAATTTTTTTTAAAATCTATTAAAATTATCCAAATTTAGTCGAATAATGGTCCGTTCGATTATGACTAGGGAGGCCGAGTTAATCTTGGTGAAAGTGGGTTCCTACGGACTACAAAAAACATAATTAAGAAAAAAGAACATCATGGCAAATCATAAGTCCGCTTTAAAGAGAATTAGAAGCAACGAGAAAAGAAGAGTATTAAATCGTTACCAACATAAAACAACCCGAAATGCCATTAAAGCATTAAGGTTAGCTACCGATAAATCGGATGCCTCTGCTAAATTGTCTGGGGTAATTTCCATGATTGACAAATTGGCGAAGAAAAATGTTATTCATGACAACAAAGCATCCAATTTAAAGTCTAAATTAACCAAGCACGTATCTAAATTGTAAATCGGTTTCAACACGCATCCTACAAAAAACTCTCCCATTTGGAGAGTTTTTTTGTTAGTTAAATTATATTTTTTAGATCTTCCAGCATCTCTTTGGTTATCGGTTTGGAAAGAAAATTAAGTACCATGGGATAGGTTTTCGACTTCGTAATGTCATCGGGATCAATTGTCGAAGAGAGCACAATTACCTTACACTCATTAAATACAGAAGCATAGCCATTTTTAGAAAAATGATCTAGAAATTCCCAGCCGCCCATCACTGGCATATTCAAATCGAGCAGAATCAACTCAGGATACCTTTTTATCTCTGCGCCCAAATTGTTGAGTTTTAAATCGTCAAAATAATTCAACGCTTCTTCACCATTTTGAGCTGTAATAATTTCTTTTGCAAAACCAGATTTAGAAATGACCATCTTGCACAGCATCAAGGTAATCGGATCGTCGTCGACACATAAAATTAAGTCTGGCATGATTGTTTATTTTTTAAATGTTATCGTAAACGCGGTTCCTTTATCGACTTCGCTTTCCACCGTTATAGTACCTCCCATTGATTCCACCTGCGATTTTACCAAATACAATCCCAATCCTTTACTATCTGGATAATTGTGAAACCGCTGATATAGTCCAAAAATCTTATCCTTATTTCGCTCTA
This sequence comes from Flavobacterium sp., assembly GCA_014378065.1. GTDB lineage: Bacteria > Bacteroidota > Bacteroidia > Flavobacteriales > Flavobacteriaceae > Flavobacterium. Next base: position 23,530 of record JACMOK010000072.1, on the reverse strand, counting down.
AATCGATGCCGATTCCGTTGTCTTTAAAAACCAAGACAATGTTTGCTCCCACTTCCTTCGAGGAAACGAAAATGCGAAGGGTTCTTTTTGGCGACCGATACTTCACGGCATTCGTAAATAAATTCAATAATATACTTTCTAAATAAGCTTTGTTAATGTGCAATATCGTCACCTTTTCCAATTCTATTTTTAAGATAGGCTTGTGCAGGCTGATTAGAAAAGTCAACTGATTGAAAACGTTCTCAAAAACATCCTTGATCAAAACTTCCTCTTTTTGTATTGAAGGATTGTCTTTAATAATAATCACCTTAACCAAATCGTTAATGGTCTCATTGAGCAAATGTGTCGAGGTAGAAAAGCCGTTAATGATTTCTTTGAGTTCTGGATTTTCTATCGGAATTTCTTCCATTAAATTCAATAATCCTGTAAGGTTGGATAGCGGCGCCCTCAAGTTATGCGAGGTGATGTATGAAAATTGTTTTAAATCTTTATTATTTTGCGTCAGTTCCCGAATTAATTGCTCTTTTTCTTTTTCTTGTTTTTTATCTTCTGTAATGTCTCTTTGTATCGATATCCAATGCGAGTGATCTCCCTCTTGATTCGTAATCGGAATCATCGAAAAATTAACCCAGTATTCTTCATTATTTTTCTTGTGGTTTAAGGTCTCAAACTTAAATTCTTCTTTCCCTCGTAAAGCTTTAGACAAGTTATCGATATCATTTTTTACAGAGCGCTTGCCCATAAATATAGTTGGGGTTTTTCCGATCACTTCCGTGGCTTCGTAGCCCGTCATTTCGGTAAAAGCCGGATTGACAAACACGATTTTAGGAATCGCCCTATTTGCTTTTTCAGACTCAGTGATGATCACAGCATCTTTGGTTTGCGTAATGACCGTTTCTAAAAGTTTTAAACGCTGTTCCTCTTCTTTTTGACGTGTTACATCTTGCATGGCGCCAATCATCCGAATCGCATTTCCTTCTTCATCTTTGACTAAAAATCCCCTGTCAAATACATATTTATAGGTTCCATCCGCACATTTAAAACGGTATTCATCTTGCCATTTTTCGGTTTTTTGCTCAATGAACGAATACAGCTTAATAGACATCTTAATACTGTCTTCGGGATGAATTCTGTCAAACCACCATTTGGAAGTCTTGCCAATATCTTCTTTTTTGTAGCCAAAAACCCCTTGGATTCCTTTGTTCCAAATAAAATCATCTTCCTGAATTTTCCAATCCCAAATAGTATCACTGGTCGCTTTGGCAACTATATCATACCGTTCGTTGTACGCTTTGATTTCTTCATTATTGGCTTTGAGTTTTTCGAATATTTTACTGTTGCGACTATCGTTTTTAGACAAGATGTATTTGAACAAAAGTGCAGAGAGAATGATAAATGTGATGTTGTAATATAAAAATCGCGTTTGCGGAAGAGAATCAATTTTACTTAAAAACTGATAGCTGACAAAGGCCAGTGTGATTGAGAAAATTATATAAAATAAGGTTATTTTATTTGCTTTGTTTTTCATTACTCAAATATATAGAATAATTGGTTATTCATAAAAATAGTTGATAAAGTTATTTAATTTTATTTAACAAATTTGAGTCGAAAAAGTTAACAAAAGGTAAACTATTGGGCAAAGATTTTTTTTATGAAAATAAAGTGTACCTTTGCACCCATTAAAAATCACAGATGGAATCTATTAGAAATATTGCAATCATTGCCCATGTCGATCACGGTAAAACTACTTTGGTGGATAAAATTATGTACCATTGCCAACTTTTCCGTGAAAATGAAAATGCTGGAGAGTTAATTCTTGACAACAACGATTTAGAACGCGAAAGAGGAATTACCATTACTTCTAAGAACGTTTCCGTAATTTACAAAGGAACTAAAATTAACATTATTGACACACCGGGTCACGCCGATTTTGGAGGTGAAGTAGAACGTGTTTTAAATATGGCCGATGGTGTATGCCTACTGGTAGATGCTTTTGAAGGACCGATGCCGCAAACGCGTTTTGTGTTGCAAAAAGCACTCGACTTGGGTTTAAAACCTTGCGTTGTAATTAATAAAGTAGACAAAGAAAACTGCACCCCGGAAGAAGTACATGAAAAAGTATTTGACCTGATGTACGAATTGGGCGCTACCGAAGAGCAGCTCGACTTTCCAACCGTGTACGGTTCTGCAAAAAACAACTGGATGTCTGATGATTTCAGAAACCAAACCACAAATATTGAACCTTTACTCGACATGGTTTTGGCCAATGTGCCAGCACCAAAAGTGTCAGAAGGAACGCCGCAAATGCTTATTACCTCGTTGGATTTCTCGTCTTTTACCGGGCGTATAGCAATCGGTCGTTTAGAAAGAGGTGTTTTAAAAGAAGGCATGCCCATATCTCTTGTAAAAAGAGACGGTAAAATTATTAAATCAAGAATCAAAGAACTTCATACCTTCGAAGGTTTGGGCCGTAAAAAGGTAGCCGAAGTAATCGCTGGTGACATCTGCGCAATTATTGGCGTGGAAGGTTTTGAAATCGGAGATACCATCGCCGACTTCGAAAATCCAGAAGCTTTACAGACTATTGCCATTGACGAGCCAACCATGAGCATGTTATTTACCATCAATGATTCGCCCTTCTTTGGTAAAGAAGGTAAATTTGTTACTTCTCGACATATTAGAGATCGTTTGACAAAAGAATTGGAGAAGAACCTCGCCATGAAACTGGGAGAAACGGATTCGGCAGACAAATTTATGGTCTTCGGACGTGGCGTATTGCACCTTTCTGTCCTCATTGAAACGATGAGAAGAGAAGGGTATGAAATGCAGATCGGCCAACCACAGGTTATTATCAAAGAAATTGATGGTAAAAAATGTGAGCCAATTGAAGAATTGACTATCGACTTGCCGGACAGCCTCTCAGGCCGTGCCGTTGAATTTGTGTCTATCCGTAAAGGCGAAATGTTAAGCATGGAAGCCAAAGGCGAACGAATGATCGTCAAATTCAATATCCCGTCACGCGGCATCATCGGATTGCGGAATCAATTGCTGACTGCCACCGCAGGCGAAGCCATCATGGCGCACCGTTACATCGGATATGAGCCTTTTAAAGGTGAAATTCCCGGAAGGAACAACGGTTCATTGATCTCCATGGAAAACGGAAAAGCCATTCCTTATTCTATCGATAAATTACAGGATCGCGGGAAATTTTTCGTCAATCCAAACGATGAAATTTACGAAGGCCAGGTGATTGGTGAAAACAGCCGTGGCGACGACATGAGTGTCAACGTGACAAAAATGAAGAAACAGTCTAATGTTCGTTCGTCAGGAAATGATGAAAAAGCAAGGATTATTCCTCCTATTATTTTCTCGCTCGAGGAAGCGTTAGAGTATATTCAAAAAGATGAATATGTAGAGGTTACGCCCAAATCGATTCGTCTGCGTAAGATCTACTTGAATGAAAACGACAGAAAAAGATTTAAATTCTAAGACCATAACAATACTAAAAGGAAAGCCATTCGAAAGAGTGGCTTTTTTTCTTCAGAGCCATTCCAGCTTTCGCCTTTATCTCTGCACTGCGTTACGAGGATACCAGCTCAATCTGGGCTAGGCCATTTAGGATGCCGTAAATACCAGGAGAACAGTTAACTTTTTTCACCAAGATTGCATCGAATATCGGATCCGAGGATAAGATTTTGTGATTCACTTTTTCTAAGTATCCTTTGGCTTTGATCAAAGCATTGGAGCGCTGCTGAGAAGGCGCATACAAACGGTCTCAGCTTTTGTCAACGTAATCAAAATAAATACGATATTTTTTAGGTTTGGGCAGAAGGCTTTAAAATGCACATCGATAAATGGTTTCAATTGGGTTACCATAAATTTTAAATAGGCATCAGCAAGGGGCGTAAATACCATGTCAGTTTTATCCTTTTCGCGCAGTTCATCTGAAATGTTCTGCTTTTTCTCTTCGTTTAAGCACCAATACACCTTCTGAGGGAAATATGCTGCATGGCGTTTTGAATTGTTGTTCCAAATTCCCCCAATAATAAAATCTCTGATTTTGTGAGTTCCAATTAGTGGTTCCGCCATCGCATCGACTTCCCAGGATTGTTCGTTCCAAGTGGTTTCATCGTAAAAAAGCATTTACCAGTCTTGCATTTGAAAAACAACATATTCCAGACTCCCATAAGTAACTTTTAGCTGCATTCCGTTTAAAAAAAGACACGTAAGACAGTGTCCCCGATAGAGCTTTTTTATAAGAAGATTATCTTTTCAAAGCAAAATGGCCTTTGACAATCCTTTGGTCTTCGAGTATGATATGATACCAATAATCATCGGCGGGCATCGCTTTTTCATTGAAAGTACCATCCCAACCTTTGCCAACTGGACTAATTTCTTTGATTAATTTTCCGTACCGATCGTAAATTCGAACAATGGCTTGACTGTTGAATTTTTCATTGACGCCTTTTATGTTCCAAGTATCATTGTAGCCATCTTCGTTGGGAGTAAAAAATCTGGGCGCTCCTAGAACATAAATTTCAATCGGACCAATTACGCCACATCCATTACTGTCTTTAACAAAGACTTGATGAACGCCTGCGGCCACATCTGGAAAAAAGGGCGAAGTCTGAAAACCATTTTGATAATCTAGACTGTATACATAATTTCCCGCGCCGCTAACCGTTACCTCAATAGTATTGATATCTGCTAGATCAGTGATATTAATTCCTTGAAGCGAAGCAATTTCGGAGACTTTCACTTCAATCGTTCTTGTTCTAGTGCAGCCAAAAGTCGTGCTGACGTTTACGGTATAAATCCCGCCAGTGTTTACAATTAGCGTTGCAGCTGTTTCCCCAAAAAGAATAGTGTTATCCAAAAACCATTGGTATGTGTAATCTGTAATCAAAGCGCCATTTGTAAGGCCGGCATCAAGAGTTACCGTCAAGGCAGGAAGGTTGCTGCATATTAATGCATCACTTAAACCCACTAAGTTTAAATCAATTTTCGGCAGCAAATTGACAGTAAAAGGTAAAATCAAAGTGGCGTTACAACTCGAATTTATCGGGCTCTGCACTTTGACAGTCACATTTTGCGTTCCAGTTATAAACGGATTGGGTAGCGGACTTTGGAGCGGGTTACCGTTGCCATCCAAATAACTGATAATCATTCCCGTTTGACCATTCAAAATCGTAGATTCGAAATTTGTGGTGTCAAAAGGCAAGGTGCCGTTTTGAAATAACGGGTCACTTTCATTATCGCAACGAGTCAGTAGGGTAGGATCAATCGGAAAAGCTTCAGGTAAATCATCTACTATAAATTGGAAACTGCCTACCGCAAAGCAAGGGCCATCGGTTGCCAATGTAACGGTATTTGTAGCTTTTACATTGATGGTTTGTGTGGAATTGACAACAAACGGATTGGGTAGCGGACTTGGGAATGTGTTGCCATTTTGGTCAAAATAACTTAAGGAAACATTAGTTTGGCCATCAAGAAGCAAAGCAGCAACACCACTAGTGTCAAATCCAAAAATACCATCTTGGTCATCGTCGCATTGGCGAAGAATGTTGGCAGCGTTGACAGAATTTACAATCGGTAAAGATTCTACTTTCAAAGTAACATAAGGGCCGAGACCAAAACATGAATTGTCTATATTGCTTTCTACTCTCACCCAAATTTGCTGTTGGTTTGGGTATTCTGTATTTCGATAGTTAAAAACGCTAATGGGATCTGCAGCATTTTGAGAAATTTCTAAGGAATTCCCAAGAGCATCAGTTTCCGCCGACGCGTCTTCTGCATTTTTAAAATATTTGATGGTAAACAACGAAGTGATCGGCAACAACGGAACGATAGCAGCCGTTACGGCACTAAAATCAAAAGTCGCAATGCCATCTCTGTCATTGTTGTTGGCATTGTTATTTCCATTGGCATCTAAAAAATCATCACACTTATAAAAGTAGCGGTGAAACGAAGCCGGAATTCGGGTTGCCGTCACGGTAATGTTGAGTCGCGCAATTTTAAAACACAAGTTGACGTTTTCGATCCGAACCCAGACTGAAGTGTTTCCGCTGTTGAATTGGGTAGGATTGCTTATGAAAGCCGGATTAGATGTGGTTGCATCTGCTACTAGCGCCGCCGCCGCCGAAGTGTAATAGGTAAAAGTTTCGTTAACAGCATTGGCGGAGATAAAACTTTCTTTCTGCCTTAAATTGATATCGGTTATGCCATCTGAAATTGCATCTTCATCACATTGAATCAGTGAAATTGGTGTAGTAATGGTAGGCAACGCATAAACAGTCAACGTGAGTTCGTCAGAAATTAAACCGCAAGAATTCCCTGTTTTTTGTAATAAAACCCTGTATTTATATCCATCCATTGCCAGCATCGCAGTGATTTGTAAAGTAGTGCTTGTACAACCAGAGTAGGTGGCGTTGTTGTTTATATTGGTCCATACACCACCAGCAAAAATCTGCCATTGGTATGCATCAACTGCCGAACTCACAACGGTGGCCGTGGCAATTTGTAAATCACAGATTGCATTTAAAACGGGTTGGGTGGTGATGACCATTGGCGCATAAATGAGGTAGTTTAAGTTGGGAAGCGGCAAATACCCAACACCTGAAACCACGACACCATTTGTATCAACAATTGGAGTGTTAGCGCCTAGAAGACCATCTCCGTTTGGATCAGGATAACCAGCCTCGACGGTGTCATCACAAGCATCGGCGTCAGCATCCAATTCTAAATAATTGTTCAAACCATCCAAATCAGCATCGGCCAATGTATAGTTAAGCACACCTGTGTCTGCCGTATTTTCTACGCTGTCCGAAAGACCGTTGATGCCGAAGCTAATAGGATTTCCATCAATGATCCCGTCTAAATTTGAATCATTGGCGTTGCTTCCGGATTCGACCACATCATAAATTCCATCGTTGTCGCTATCTAGATCCAAATAATCTAAAATGGCATCGCCATCGGTATCCACAGGATTAATGCCCAACGCAAAGGCATCATCTAAACCATCGTTGTTGTTGTCAACATTAGAAAAAACGATGCTGCTCTGCCCTTGGCCTTCGACAAAATCAGGAATACCATCGTTATCACTGTCCGAATCAAAATTATCAGTAACCCCGTCGGCATCGGTGTCTTTGGGCACGCAAGTAGCAATCAATCGGAAGGTAGCCTTGCTGGCAGCGGCATCAGAAAGGTTTTTGTGGGTTAATTCGATCGATGTGGTTAGCGAAGATCGAAATTTAAAAGTGCCCGTTCCCGCGGGTAATGGTGTACTGCTATTTAACCGAAAACGCACTTCAAAAGAGGAAAAATTCGTGATACCGCTTTCATATATACCGTCAAAGTTGGTGTCAATCAATAATTGATTGTTCGGATTGAGCACGGTAATGGTCTTTCCGACCTCGCAGTCCAAGATAAATTCAGCATCCGAATTCAATAAATCTGCAGGGTTTGCGGTTGACACGTATTCTAACGATACGCTTGTCGCCTGAGCAAAAACTTTTTTAAACGAAACTGTATTGTTTTTTCCGATGGCTGTTTCGGTAACGAAACTTCCATTGCTGTTGCCAATGAAAGGTGTGGGCGAAGGCGTATCCATTCCGGTCGTGGTCACATTCAACTGCGAACTGTCTGACAGGTCGATGTCTTGGTTTCCTAAAGACTCTGTGCAGTCCAAAATGCCATCATTGTCATTATCAAGATCGATGTTGTCATTTACCAAATCATTATCAAAATTTAACGGACACGAACTTACCGGAATTTGATCTGAATATAAAGTGGTGCCACATGACGCTATTGTTGCTTTAACGTAATAATAACCGGGTTGTGTTGGGGTTAGAAAATTATTGTTTGCGCCTAAAATTTCTACATTGTTAAAATACCACTGAAAAACATCAAATGGGCTTAGCGAGTTTACGGATAATTGCGTGTTGGGAATACAGTTGGTTTGTGTGGTATTTAAAAGCGCAAAGCTAATTTCGGGTTTGAAAGTGAATCCGGAATAAAAACCACCAAAAGTGGCGGCGTCATCCGTTCCGTAGGAGGCCAAATAAAGTTGAGAAGTAGAATATACCGCAACATTTCCGGATAATCCAGTGATGGTGTAGGTTTCAAAATTCGCATTGCCAGTAACTGCTGTTGGACCGACGATAGAAACGCCAGGTAAAAAATTAAGCGTGCCCAAATTATAAGGGTTGCCGTTAATTTCAAAATTTAGAGTCGAACCTGTTTCGGTAACTAAAGTGATGCGTCCGGTGAAAGTTCGGGTGCCAATCTTATCCAGTTGCGGAATATTATCAATAATGTGCGGCGTTTCACAATTCAGCGGCGGTACAAAAAACATTTTCTGATTTGCAAAATCAGTTCGGCTGTTATCTCCGATAGATTGATAGGCGAAGACGTTTTTGGAGGTTTTTACGTATAGATTTCCTTGCAAACTATAATTACTACCGTCTAAGGCAATGTAGTCGCCAGCATTAGATAGGACATAATCAGGTAAACCAGTGTTGCCATTCAAGCGTACTTCGGTGCTGGGCTGGCTGCTCACCAAAAGTACTCGTTCTACGGGATCTTGCCCTGTACTTTTTATAAAAATATATTCGGTTCCGGTTCTTTCCACCGAAACGATTTGATCAAAGCCTAGATCCAGATTGGTAGCACCATTCGACCCGGTAAACGAACCACAATTCACCACCACTGGTTTGTCAGCAATTACTACCGAACCAATCAGACCATCACGGTTGGCGTCAAGCGGACCTTCCACAGCCATAACAAAACTTTCACCGCTATTCAGAGTAATGAAAGCAGGAAAACTGCCAGCAGCGGCGTTGTTAATCAACGAAATCCCAATACCCAGATCTTCAAACTGAACCAACGTGTTGTTTTCTGTGGCAAGAACGGAAACAAAAGTGTAATGATTATCTGTATACGGGTTGGCATCGACATTTAACATTGCCCCGATTCTAAATTGCGTTCCGAGCGCTGCCAATCCTTTAGATACCAATCCACCCGCCTGATTTCCGCTACCGGCGATCACTCTCGCAGTCACATAAATTAAATCTTCGCCTTCGACAATAAATCCTTTATTTGAAACCACATTGTTCACCTGACTTCGAGGAAGCATCAATTGGGTATCGGCACCAGTACCGATGTAATAAATGTAGGGCACACTTTTAGAAACGGTGCCAATGATGGTTGGCCCGCCCAACGCAATGATTTTAAAATTTACCGGAGCAACATTGGGCGTGGAAATATACAAGTACTGGTCTTGCGCGCTAGATGAAATATTATCTGAACCGGATAATGGCGGGATATAATGCGTCTTGCTGAATTGCGAGAAGCAGGACATGGCAAAAAACAAGAAGAAGAGCAGGTAATTCTTTTTCATTCGATAAAATTAGTAAATTAATTACAAATCGTTATCTCTTAAGGGCGAAATGTCCCCGAATCGTTGTGTTATTTTCTAGTGACAAAACGAACCAATAATCTGTAGCGGGTAATTTTTTTAAATTCAAAGTGCCATCCCATCCTTTTTGAGATGGAGAGAATTGAAAGAGGAATTTACCAAGCCTATCAAAAATTGAGATTTTCGAATTGGGCAGTCGCTTTAAATTTTCAATGGTCCAGTAGTCGTTGTATCCATCTCCATTGGGTGTAAAATATTTGGGATAATTGAGAACATAAATTTTTTCGAAATCTTCACCACAATTTCTTTTATCCCTCACCAATACGGTATATTCTCCGGGCGCTACATTTTCAAAGTAGGGACTTTCTTGAAATGTATTTCCGTTAATCGAAAATTCATAATTGCCGACACCAGTGTAATTTATCAGTATGTTACTACCATCTTCTTCAAAATTTTCGATATCAACCGTTGTGATTTGTGGTGCTTCGGATAGGATCACATTAAATCTTTTGGTGGCCAAGCACGTATTTTGATCAGCAACCGTTACGGTATATTCGCCTGCTAGATTAACCTCGGTCGTGTAATCGGTATCGCCGTTGCTCCATTGATACGAGTTAAAAGTGGTCGCTACTTCTAATTTTACGGTAGTGCCTTTACACAAAACCACGGTTTCATCTTCAAAATTATCTGGTGAATTGTTGTTGACATATAAATGCAAAGGTACAATGCCATAACAATCAGGCCCGTTGGTAATTTTTGCATACACATACATTTGATATTGCGTGGTATTGGTAAAAAAGGATAGAAGCAAATTGGTTTGGAGAAGCGCATCTTCTATCGTTGGATAATAGGCAACCACGAGACCCGCGGGAAGCCCTGACAAAATAACTGGATCTGCATTGCGAAGATTGAAAGCGTAAAATCCATCAATATTTCCATCTAAATCACAACTTTCAAAATCGCGAAAGGCAGGCACAGTATTGTTGGATATTTGAAGCGAAACCGAAGCGACATTCGAACAACCATAGGTATTACTAACGCTGGCATATATCGTTTTGGGTGTGCTTTGATATGCATTTTGCGTTACGATGGCCTGCGTGGTATCTTGATTTTGAGCCGCCATTAAGTTTTCATAGTACGTCACGACACCCAGGCTACTGTCGTTATTCTTGATAATATTGTCTACCGTAGAAAGGTTGTATAATGTGGTGCCATCTCTATCTTCATCACATTGTACGATGGTGGTATTGCTAAGCACGGGTAAAGCGCTGTATTCAATCGTTATTTCCCCAACAGCTCGGCAACTCGTGGTTCCTAAGGTAATCTCCACCCGATAAACTCCGGAATTTGACACCGTATAAGTTGGATTGGTCGCCCCGACAATCAAATTATTGTCTTTAAACCAGCGGTAAGTATTGCTTCCGATTTCTGTTGCATCAAGGGTGTAAGTTTGACCAGAACAAATCGGATTGTTGGTTCCAAGTAATCGGTCCGGACCTAAGTCGGTTCCGACATTAAAACTGCCACCACCTAAAAATATTGCCGAATCGTACCGAATATTTTCATGATCTGCAATGACCAATTTTATATGATAGGTTACTCCCGGAATTACGCTTGCTTTGGCGGTCAATACTGTGGTTTGCCCATTAAAATTGATGGGCGCGTTGGGCTGGTTGTAGCCTCCAAAATAGTTCTCGTTGATGGCGGAACAACCGCCCGGAATATCAGGATGCACATTTGTTACTAAGACTGGTAAAGTAGAATTAGGAAGCACTGCTAAATTTTGATACGGATTGGAACTGTTGGCTTGCTTTAATAAAAAGGCAAATCCGTCAGAATACCGGCAAGGTGCCGTTCCTTGGTATTCTTCAGAGGCAAAGATATAATCGAAACTGATTTGGCTCGTTAAAGGCGTGAAATCAAATTCTAACACTGTCGCGTTATATGTATTTGTAATGTTTAGTGCCTGCTCTAAATCGGTGTCGCCCACCCAAGCATTTGATCCTTCATCGATTAAGTTGTCATTTGGACCTTCGGATTTTTTGGCTCTGGCAGTGCTCAACACGATACCATCTGTAAAGGGAAAACCGCTTGAATTGGAATTAAAATAACCATAGCTGTTTTCGCCGGGGCTAAACGGGTCGCCAGTGACGGTAAAGTTAGAAACGTTGGCGCACGGACTATTAATCAATACGTTTTCAATTAGTTGTTGTGCGGTGTAGGTGTCATTTACTTGAATGAACTGCGCAACTGCGCTTGCAGGGTAGCAAGTCAAAACAAACAAAGTAAACATTGTTGCAATCAATTTCATAGCGTCGGCAAAGATACTATAAATCTCGTTTTCTTAGTAATTTGTAAGACATTAACATAAAAATAACGGTCCACGCCAGTACTATGACAATAGAATACCAGTGCACGTTGTAATCTTTTATATTGTTTACACCGATTTGATTTCCAATATTTTTGATGACTGACAAACGGGAGAACGGTTCCTTGATTAAATTGGACATAGATTCTAACGGAAAGAACTGGGTGATATTTTCAGCAGTTTTACCGTCTGGAAAGATGCGAAAGTTCAGCATTCCTTTGGCAATTCCTTCTACAATGGCCCAAACCAAGAGAAATCCAATTGCAAATGCGGAACGCTTGACCAAAATACCCAAGAACAAACAAAACGAAAAGAAGCCAACCAATTTTACAAAATAACCCAGTAGGTATTGCAGATCTGAAAAAACTATTGTCCATTCTGTATATGAAGAAAAACTATAGCCTAAAATTAACGACATTACAAAAACAAAAACTGCAGAAGCGGCCGCCAACAAAACCACGGTTATAAATTTGGATAAGATGAACTCTTTTTTACTCATGCCGTCAATTAAATTTTGCTTCAAAGTGCCATAAGTATATTCATTGCCCATCATCGATACAATTACGATAGCCAAAAAGAATTTCAATAACGAAGCGATATAGGTATTAAAATGCCAAATAAACGGAAAGTTGAAGATGCCCATTTCGGCCAAATGAATTTTAAAAGCACCCAAATTAAATTTAACTGAGGCAATCAGAGCAATAAAAGTAAGCAGAATAAAATAAGATAAGGTCAACACGCGACTCGCCTTATTCTTCCATATTTTTTGTAATTCTATCAAGAGTAATCGTTTCATAATGTAGCTTTAAATTGGAAGTGATGAGGTTTCTAACGGTTGTTGGTTAATTCTAAAAATTGCTCTTCCAGACTGTGTTTCCGTTTAACCAAGTGGTTAAGTACAACCTTATTGTCAAATAGAAACCGATTCATTTCAGAAGCTTCCAACGGATTGTTAAGATACACTACGATTTTTCCGTTGTCTTCTTCCATTTTATCTACAGCAGGGTGTTTCGATAACACCAATTTTAAATTTGCAACATCATCCGCTTGCAATTCAAAAAAGTCTTGCTGCGACGTCATGCCGTTAACGCTTCCAGAATACAAAACTTCTCCTTTTCGCAAAACCAAAACATGGGTGCACACTTTTTCTACTTCGTCTAATAAATGCGATGCGAGTAAAATAGTGGTGCCTTGCGAGGCTATGAGTTTGATGATGTCTCTAATTTGATGAATACCCTGCGGATCAAGGCCATTGGTGGGTTCGTCTAAAATTAATATTTCAGGATCATTTAAAAGGGCTGAAGCAATAGCAAGACGTTGTTTCATGCCTAACGAAAAAGTTCGGAATTTACTGTTTTCTCTCTCGATTAAACCAACCAATTCGAGTTTTTCGCGCACCTTAGCGTAATTAATTCCTTTAATTTGGCAGACCAACTCTAAATTTTCTTTAGCGGTCATGTACGGATAGAAATTGGGACGCTCGATAATGGCCCCCACTTTTTTCAATGCTTCATGCGTTTGCATCGTGCCCCCAAACCAGCTGTAGGCTCCAGAAGTTTTGTTTACAACATTTAATACAATGCCTAAAGTGGTTGATTTTCCAGAGCCATTCGGACCCAGTATGCCATAAACATTGCCTTTTTGTATTTCGAGAGAAACGTTTTTTAAAGCCTGGATTCGGCCATAACGTTTGTGAAGATTTTGAATGGAGAGAATTGTTTGCAAAAGTGTTCGTTTTTTAATTTCGGATTTGACGAACAAGATATGAATTTGTTACCGTTAAATTTTAAATTAGCTACCTGTTAAGTAACTGATTGATCGCTTCAAGCTTTTCGTATGTAATAGGCTTCATAATGTAACTTTTTACCAAAGGGTAATTCTTGGCCATTTCAATATCAAACGGATCAATAGATGAAGTCAAGATAAAAACAGAAATTTCTTTTTGTAGAGGCAAATCAATAAACTCATCGAGAAACTGCCAACCATCCATTACTGGCATGTTGAGATCAAGCAAAACCACATCGGGCAAATATTCATCGGCTTTTATTTTTTTTTTAAAGTTGTCTAATGCAATCAAAGGATTATGAAAAGATTGTATTTCCTCGCAAAAATCATTTTTTTGAAGCAGTAAACTTACCAATTTTACCGATAGCTTGTCGTCATCTATGAGATAGGTGAGCTTATTTTTCATTTAAATAAATTTTAAAGACAGAACCTTTTCCCGGTTCACTTTCCACTTCAATTTTCCCGGCCATTGCTTCAAGCTGGTTTTTAGTAATAAACAATCCAATCCCTTTAGCATCTTCATTTCCATGGAAGGTTTTGTACATCCCAAATATTTTGTGTTTATTTTTTTGTAAATTTAAACCTAATCCGTTGTCTTTAAAAACTATAATCTTGTAAAATTCATCAATTTCATATGTAATTTCTAAAATTGGTTTACGCTCAAGTGACCGGTATTTGATGGCATTGGTGATCAAATTGAGCAAGATGCTATCAAGATAAGCAGGAATGGCATTGACTTCTAAATGATCTGGAATATTGTCTATTATTTCAATTTGACTTTCTTTAATCAACAAACTCAAAGCATTTTTGGTTTTTTCAATCTCATCTTTCAGCCGAATGCTGCTTTTTTCTATAGTTGTATTTTTTTGACGTGTAATAATTTCGTTCAGATATTCAATGGTTTCGGATAACTTGTCAGTTCCTTCTTTAAAAAGATCAAAATAATTTAATTTTTCAGCAATATCATCCGTACTTTCCATTACAGTGACTAGCATCGACAAATTACTGGCATGCGACCGAATATTATGAGAGACAATATGGGAAAAATTGAGTAATTTCTCATTTTGCTGGCTGGTCACTTCTAACAAGCTCTTCAATTCAATCTCTTTTTCTTTTCTATTAGTAACATCCCGACCGACGCCCACAAAATTGATACAGACATTGTGGTCGTCAAAAACAGGGGTTACATTGAGTTCAAACCAGTATTTTTCCTTTTGTTTTGTATAATTTAGTATGGTTACCTTTATACTTTTTTTATTGTCAATGGCGGTTCTCATTTTATTGGTCATCTGCAAATCGGTTTCAGGGCCTTTAGAAAAACAGCCCGGTTTTTTTCCGAGCACTTCCTTCATGCTAAAACCGGTGAGCGCCAAGTAGGCATCGTTAGCCCAAACAGCATTTCCTTCTGCATTTGCAATTACAATGGCATCAGTAGTTTCAGAAGCAACTAAAGAGAGCAACGCCATTTTTTCTTCTACATTTCTACGTTCACTGATGTCGCGAAAGAAGCAAACCAAAAATGTTTGTTGTTCGACGGTAAATTTTTTTCCTGAAGCTACTTCTACAGGCAGCGTATCACCTTGTTTTGTTTTGATGTAAGTGTGGTCAACGATGTAATTATCGAGTGCTAGATGGTCTGCCAGAAAAATTTCAACTTCCTTTCGGTTATTCAACGGAAACAATTCTGAATTGTGCAAACCAACGAGTTCAAGATAGTCGTATCCGGTAAGTTCAGACGCTCTTAAATTGCATTCTGAGATGATGCCGTTTGAAGAATCAATAATGAAAATGGCATCATTGGCGCTTGAAAAAATAGAGGAAAATCGTTCAACATTAATTTGGAGTTCGTTGATCAAATTTTGTTCAGTCGTGATGTCCTGCAGTGTCCCAATCAATCTATTGGGTTTACCATCTCTCAATTCTACCTTGCAAATGCACTCAATGTATTTGGTATTATTTTTAGCGGTGATAATTTGAAATTTTTTATTGAATGACAAGCCGTCGATCATGGCCTTTTTCGAAAATGCAATTATTTCCTCCCGGTTTTTCCCTTCGGTATAAAAAAGAATGGCATCTTCAATATTTGGGGCATAATTTTCACTTACTTCATGAATGGATTTGGTCACAGCATCCCAATAAAGAGATTGGTCGTCTAAGTTCACTTCCCAAATACCGATTTTTGCAGATTGGGCTGCTTTAAAATAAAGCTCAAGTTTATTTTTCATAGTAGGTTAAAAAAAAATATTTGGTATTTTTGGGTCGGTAAAATTAAAATTTATTTTTGTTCCGTCTTTGTATTTAACATAAAAAAACCGCTTCGTGTCATCACAACGCGGAGCGGTTTTTTAAATGCCTAAAGATGAATTAATTAAAGATAAAATATTTTTTTGTTTGTAAGATTTTAGCTAAACCACCAAATGATGCCTTTTTTGATAAAACAGTACCAAGGTTTCGTTAATCGCTTTGTGCTCGGGCGTTAAGAACACTTTTTGTCCGTTTTCATCATTTGTCAATTCAAGCCGGCATTTTGAACACCGGTATTCTTTAAAGTGATTGGTGACGTTTCGAGTGGTTAAAAATTGATGTCCAAAAACAGCACACCAAACTTTGCCAATTGCATAAACAAACTTGCTTGTAGTAGGTTCCATAAGTCATTAGGATTTGGGTTTGCTAAATCTATCTAATAAATTGACAAACAGCAAATTAAACCGACGAATTACAGTTTTTTACAATAATAACATTAAAAACCCTACAAATATGATTTTGGTTTAGCTTTTTTCTTCTTTATTGAAATAAACCAAATAATAATACATTTGTTTTTCTTCGTCCCAGCCTTTTTCTACATATTTTTGGGCGCTTTCGGGATTAATAAAATCCATTTTAATCTGGATGTGTGTATCGAGGTTGATAATATTTTTTATCGATTTTCGGGCATCCGAAACTGCCGCATTGGCGATAGGAAAAGACGTGATGTCTTCGATACTGTATTTTTCGCCTTTGTCTACTTTATAATTTTTAAATTCTGGAATCAGATCTGGATTGTCTAATACCTCATTAAGAAAATTGCTTTCTTCAAATTGGTCGTTCTTGGCAAAGTAATTTACCGAGCGGTTCATAAACATGACTTCTTCCTTTTTGTCTTCGGCCGGAAAAACGACATCTTTAGCAAAACCTTGGCAGAATTTGAGGTATTTTTTAGTGATGAAATTCTCATCTTCAAAAGCATCCACCGAAAGAAAATGTTCAAGCCAATAGCGCGCATCATAACGGTTGCTGTCGACAGTTAATATTTTATACCCTTCTTCCTTTTTGTAATTAAAAATTAGACAGCCCTTATCAAGTTTATTGAGGTTGATTCCTTGCTGCAAAATCATCTCAAGAGAACTTCCTTTTTCTTCAAATTGCAGAAAGTCGGCCTGCAACTCACTTTTAAAAATCCCAATGGCATCGACCACATTATTGTCGATGTTGAGGTTGGTTAAATACGTTACATACACTTCGCCATTTTTAATATGGGGATGGTTTGATTGCTCAAACAAATGCCGGGTAATTTGTTTGGAAACGGCATGCAATTGGGTTGGATTTTCGAATATTTCACTGGCAAATTTATACATGTCATTGTAATCCAGGTCTACTTCATGTGCAAACTGAAAATAATTTTCTTCTTTGTCCCGAAAAGGTTTAAAAAAATATTCTTTGATTAACGGAACAATTTCGTCATTTAAAGTATACGATCGTTCTGACAGAAAGAGCGCTTCATTGCGGCTTTTATTTCCGACCCTGTGAATGGATAGCGTTTCAATATGGGTATTAAATAAGTTGATCATCGTTTTGGTTCTTAGCTATTTACTATGTGTACGTTTTGTTTTTTGTGTTTTAATTCCAATGCTCTTCAGATCCATAATCTTCAAAGTGATCACCACCTTCCAGCATATCGAGATCATCTTCATCCAGATCATCCTCAAACTCTCCGTAGATGTCATCATTCATATCGGCTTCGAATTCTTTTTCTGCGGCGTTTGCGGGCATTATTCCATGCGAAAAAAGAAGGCTTGGATAGGTTTCGCCGACAACTAATTCTTCGGTGGCGGCCAATTCGACAAGGAAAGTCCACATATTGAGGAAATCATAAACGTAAATAATTTTGGTGTTTTCTTTATTTAGGATTTCAGAGAGCTTGTAATCGCTCATAATGCGCTGTTCGCCAATGACATCACCGGTATCAAAAAGTGAGATTTCAGCTTCTTGATTCCATTTTTCATCGCAGGTATAAAACGAAGCAATTTCCAAACCATCAAAGTCAAAAGCATTGACTATGGCATTGTGCAAATCTTCTAAAGTATCTTCTTCAAGTATTGCAATATCTCGAAAAATATCTTCTTCGGTATCAAGAATTACTCTAAATTTATAAACCATAATCTTTGTTTTTTGAGAAGTCAAAGGTAAAATTTATATTTTGTTTACCATTAAAAATTAATTAACAATCAAGTTTTTTTTAAAAGCATTACCTATTTTAATTTTCAATTAATGGTATTTTATATGATTTGGATAATACCTTTCTCGGGTAAAACTATTGAAAACCAAATCTATATTATGTAACATTAGCGTACCACTTATTACTGTAATAAAACATACCAATAAGCTAGTTAGCGGCAAGTCACCTCGATTGCAAATACCAAACTTTTTCGCGAAATTGCCCTCATGTCCTTCAGTGTACAGTTAGCATTATTTTATAATTTTACTCCAATTCGGATACCGCCCCATTTATGAAGTCTGCCGGTTTTAAATTCTTTGGATATTTCCGTCCGGGAATATTCCAAATACAAGCCCTTATATTGCATTATAAGCCCGAAATTATTTTGTAAAGTCATACGATTTAAATCTCGACTGGCGATAACATAAGGACTCTGACGGCTAAAAATGCCACCCTGTAAGCTGGCATCATAGCCCACTACAGTCACCAAACTTTGAAAATAGCCATAAATTTGGAATCGGTTTTTATTTTTTACTGACGAAAAAGGCGAGTTGATTTTTCCTAAAGTGGCATTTAATCCTGCTGATGCGTTCGTGTTTACTGTTCCCAACCGAAGTTTTGCATTCGTATTCAAGGCCAAGAAATTTTGAAATTGAAACAACTGCTTTTCATGTGCCAACTCGTAATTGAGCAACAAATCATTTTTTATTTGATGTTGCCAGCCATGCGGTACTTCATCACCCACCCATTTGTGTATACCGGTTTGCATTTCTTTCCCGAAGGCGCCAGGACCAATAATTCCGATACTCAAAGCAGACGACAGTCTCATGTGGTGTAACGTATCGGTCGAAATTAAAAATGATTTCAGCATGATGGCTGCCGCAAAAGGACGATCGCCATACAAAATAGCATCTGACGAAATAGAAGTGGGTGTAAATCCCATGTGTTCTATCGATACGCCATATTTAAACTCGGTACATGAAGGTTTTAAAAATAAATTATTAATTGGATTTTTTTGCAATTTCGGACTAGTAAACTCAAAATTATAGCCTTGGGTGTAGTAATAATCAGTAGCGGTAAAATAATCATTGTCGTAATGAAAACGAAAATAGTTAGCGCTTTTAATATCTCGGAAAGAAGAAGCATTGTCAATCTTTTGTCCAACAATTATTGCGGGGAAGATTACCAATACTGCAAACCAGCAATTTTTGATTTTTTTTTTCATAGTCAGAGATACGAAAAAAACAAGAGTTAGATTCCATTTGCGTTTGAAAAAAATATTTTTATTTTAAGAAATGCAGGCCCACAAAAAAACCCAACTTAAAGTTGGGCTTGTTTTGATTATTTTTTTTGTTCTGAACCCGAACACATTCCGACAACCTGATGATACTGGTCGTGCAATGCAGTGATTGCCTTTGTAATGGCTGTGTCATCAGCTTTAGAAGTTACTAAAATATGCAATTCTTTGGCACCGACTTCTAATTTTTCAATCGTGGCCAGCATGTTTTTAGTTCTGAATTCTGCCGGAATATCCGATTGCAACAACGCATCTGCCTTGGTAAGCATTTCTTGCGAACGCGCCTTGATCGGTTCTAAATTGCCTTCCTCAGCAGGGTGGAAAGTTTGCGACATTACGGTATGAAATTCTTTAATCGCCGGCCACTTGTCCAAAGCTGTCTGTGCTGAGGCTGTATGTAGGGTCACGAGAAATACGATAATTGATAATACTTTGATTTTCATTTTTTTATAATTTAAAAAGTTTAATAATAGTACAGACAAATATAAAAAAATATTCCTGTTTTCACTTGATACTCGCCACTGATTTTACCAACAATACTTTAAACGGCAATGCAACCTTAAAATTAAAATTTACCTTAGTATTGCGCCCAATTCAGCAACGAAATTTTTGTGTAATTTTGTCATCACCTTATCAATCTGTTCTTCGGTCAGTGTTTTGGAATTATCCTGAATCGTAAAACTTACGGCATATGATTTTTTACCCGCCGGTAGATTGGCACCATGATATACATCAAATAGATTAATGTTTTTCAATAACGATTTTTCCGATTGTCTGGCAATTTTGTAGATAGCATCAAAGGCCACATCTTCATCCACAAGCAAAGCCAAATCTCGTCTCACTTCCGGATATTTCGGAATTTCGGTAAATTTGATTTTATTAGATACCAATTTTAAAACAGCACTCCAGTTAAAATCTGCAAAAAACACTTCTTGCTTTACATCAAAATGTCGGGCAATCGATTTTTTAATTGTCCCCAATTCAACCAAAATTTCTTCCCCGACCGCTATGGCAATGCCTTCTGCAAATACATCAGATTTCAGCGGCTCGTTTTTGACTTTTTCAATTCCCAATCTTGAAATGATCGACTCGATATAGCCTTTAAACAGAAAAAAATCAGATGGCTTCTCGGCGTTGGTCCAGTTTTCTGAGCTTCGTTTTCCGGAGACAAACAACGTCAAATGTTTTTTTTCCTCATAACCTGAAGGAAAATGGTGGTACGATTTCCCGAATTCGAATAGCTTTAAATCTAAACTTCTGCGGTTAATATTATAGGAAACTGCTTCCAATCCCGAGAAAAGTAAAGACTGCCGCATCACAGACAAATCGCTGCTAAGCGGATTGAGCATCAAAACATTGTGTTCTGCCAGAAGCATTTCAGAAAGCGAAACATATTCTGGCGAAGTGAGAGAGTTGGCCATCATTTCATGAAAACCTAAAGAATTCAATTGGCTGGCTACAATGTTTTGCACTTTATAATCTTCTGTTCGTGCCGAATTGGAAACCGTGGCATTAAGCTTTTTAGTGAAATTGATATTATTATAACCATACACCCGAAGAATTTCCTCAATGACATCTATCTCCCTTTGCACATCAACCCGATAAGCAGGTATGGTAAGGCCCAGTCCGGCATCGGTGACACTGTTGACTTTAATATCCAGTGACGCAAGGATTTTTTTTATAATTTCTTTTGATAATTCTTGCCCAATCAATTTGGCGGTCTTGGCAAAGTTTAAGAAAACCGGAAAATCTTCAATTTTTTTCGGATACAGGTCAATGACGTCAGAGGTTATCTCACCCCCAGCAACTTCTTGAATTAACAGTGCGGCACGCTTCAGCGCATACTCGGTAATGGTAGGATCAATTCCCCTCTCAAAACGAAATGAGGCATCAGTGCTTAACATGTGTCTTTTGGCCGTTTTTCGGATACTAACCGGATTAAAGTAGGCACTCTCCAAAAAGAGGTTTGTCGTATATTCGCTGACGCCTGAATTTTTTCCGCCATATACGCCCGCAATACACATCGGGCCTTTTTCGTCGCAAATCATCAGATCTTCTTCGTGCAATGTTCTTTCTATCTCGTCCAGCGTCGTAAATTTCGTTCCGGCAGGCATTGTCTTTACTATGATTTTCCCATTGATTTTAGAAGCATCAAAAGCGTGAAGTGGCTGACCCAATTCATGCAACACATAATTGGTTACATCTACAATATTATTCTTAGGTTGCAAGCCAATCGATTTTAATCGGTTTTGAAGCCATTCTGGAGATGGTTTCACCGTGATTCCAGAAATGGTTACACCACAATAACGGGGAGCCAATTTGGCATCTTTTATAACGACATCAATTTTGAGCGTTCTTTTATCTACCCTAAAATTACTCACTGAGGGCGTAATCAATTCAAGATTAACACCACTCTGACTCAATCCAGCCCTCAAGTCTCTTGCGGTTCCCAAGTGGCTCATCGCATCGGCGCGATTCGGCGTCAGGCCAATTTCGAAAATTTCGTCGTTTTCTATTTTAAATACTTTGGCCACAGATGTTCCGGGTTTTAAAGCGGGATCCAGAATTAAGATGCCATCATGGCTGTCGCCTAAGCCCAATTCGTCTTCGGCACAAATCATCCCGTGGCTTTCTTCGTCTCTAATTTTCCCTTTTTTTATAGTAAAAGGCAATCCTTCCTTGTCATAGAGCACACTGCCAATAGTTGCCACAGGGACTTTTTGTCCAACAGCTACATTATTGGCGCCACAGACAATCTGAACGGGAAGCCCATCGCCCAAATCGACCGTCGTTACTTTTAAGCGATCGGCATTTGGATGGGGAACACAAGTTAAAACATGCCCAACAACAATGCCTTCCAAACCTCCTTTTACCGATTGGTATTTTTCGACAACCTCTACTTCCAAACCTAAATCGGTTAGTAAAGCTGCAGTTTCATCGGATTTCCAGTCTATTTTTATAAATTGCTTTAGCCAGTTGTAGGAGATTTTCATTTCAGTTTTTTTATTACGGATGCAAAGATAACAATTGTCATCGAACGAAAGAATATAACTCTCAAAATCACTTTAAAATCGGACAAACGAATGTTGCAAAATTTCTAAAAAATTATATAAGTAAAATGGAATGTTAACGGATAGCTTTGTACGTTTAATCTAAATTACAATCTGATGGAAAACACTGAAAAATCTCCCAGTCACAATAAAAATGTAGAAGGATATAAAGTACCTGGCGATGGCAATGTGCCCAATGCGCCAGCACTGCCGGGAAACAAATCTTTTGACGAAAATTCCCATAAAACAACGCATAAATCACCAGACGATATTCCGGGAACGGAGTTTAATATTGGCGACAAAGCCTATGCTGACAGCAGCAAAGATGATTTTATTAAAACGGTTTCCAATTACAAACATGCTGACAAACCAGTCAGTCCAAATGGTGATTTACGGTTTAAAAAACCCGATGGTGATCGTTAAACAGCGATCAAAATTAGATTTTTACAGCAGTTCTTCAACATGTTTTTTAATATTTTCCGCTATTTTTCTGGTTGGTAAATCATTGGAATCGCCACCAAATGGATCTTCGATTTCTTCTGCGATCAATTCTAAACTCGCCAAAACATAAAAGATAAAAACGACTACTGGCGCAACGTAATAACCTAAATTAAAAGCATAACCAAAAGGCAAAGTCATCACATAAGAGAAGATAAATTTCTTGATGAATGCACTGTACGAATACGGAATCGGAGTGTTTTTTATTCTTTCACAAGCACCACAAATATCGGTAAACGATTGTACTTCTCCATTAATCACAATCAATTGGTCGACTGTTATTTTTCTACTTTCATACAAATCATTAATTTTTTGAAACATCATTTTCGCCGCTTGATTGGGTTTGTGTTTGTGGTGGTCAATTTCCAAATCCAAACCATCAAAAAGTTGCTTTCCCTTATCGTTATCGTTCAAATGTTTGTGCAAAATAGAAGCATAACTCGGAATCATGGTTCGAAAATAGGTTCTGTCCTTTTTATCCTTCAAAATAGCAGAAAGTTTTATTGCGAAATTGCGACTGTTGTTAACTAAATTGCCCCATAACTTTCGGCCTTCCCACCAGCGGTCGTAAGCTGTATTGGTTCGAAAAACTAACAATAGCGAAATCACAAAGCCCAACATACCGTGCATGATCGTGATGTTT
>JACMOK010000071.1 GCA_014378065.1 Flavobacterium sp. | reverse complement strand
TGGTGCTGAAGTGGTTCGAGTAGGAGAAGGCATTAAATTAGTACTGGGTGAGAATTCTGTTCGTTTTGATACTAACAAGTCAACGTTAACCTCTGGCGCAAAAGCCAATTTAGATAAATTAGTCAAAGTCTTTGGCGAATATCCTGATACTAATATTGTAATTTATGGTTACACTGACAGCACCGGAACGCCGGAATATAATCTTAACTTATCTAGCCAGAGGGCCGCTTCTGTTAAAGTATATTTAGCAAGCAAAGGAATTTTGGCCTCTAGATTTACAACAACCGGTTTGGGTATTGCTGACCCAATTGCAACTAATGACAGTCCTGCGGGAAGAACACAAAATCGTCGCGTTGAATTTGCAATTACGGCCAATGAAAAAATGGTTAAAGATGCACAAGACGGAAAATAGGCGTCAACACTGTACAATACTGAAGAGCTGTTTCAATTGAAACAGCTTTTTTTTTACTTATTTTTTTAAAGTTTTATAATTTAACACAATATTCTGTTTAAACATTTGCTTACTTCGTTAAACAAACAGTATCTTTACAAAAAGAATAACACTTCCCATTATGGCAGCAACAAAGAGAGAAACTTCGAAAAAGAAATTGATAGATGAAGATCAAATAATTGCTTTGTACATGGATTATATGTTGAAGACTGAGCACGGCTCGCCAAATGTATATCGGTTTTGCAAAGAAAATGAGATTGAGGAATCAGACTTCTATTCTTTTTTTGGTTCATTTGACAGTATCAAACAGATTATATGGTTAAAGTTTTTTGAAAACGCGACCAGTAATATTGAAAAGGAAGAGGCCTACAGTACTTACTCTGACAAAAATAAATTATTGACTTTGTTTTTTACCATGTTTGAAATTCTGACTCTAAACAGAAGTTATGTGACTTTCACATTAAAAGAAAATCATCAGGGTCTCAAAAATTTGAAGGACTTAAAGCAATTTAGACGTCGATTTAAAAATTTCATTGAAGAAATCATAGATGATAATGAAGCAAATCAAATCGCTCAAATTAACAAAATCACAAAACCCTTGTTTGCAGAGGGGGCGTGGATCCAGTTTTTGCTTCTTCTCAAGTTTTGGCTCGAAGATGGTTCGAAGGGTTTTGAGAAAACAGATATTGCTATTGAAAAATCGGTGAACACGGTAGTCGACTTATTAAACACAAGACCACTAATAAATTTAATTGATCTTGGGAAATTTCTCTGGAAAGAGCGCAAGATGTAAAATTGCCGCAGACAATTTGATTATTATTTCGCACCTAACACAAAATAATGAAAACAATAGATACGATTCCAACAAACAAAATTCAGCGGGCCGGGCAACTAGTAAAGACGGGAATAAAAGTTGGTGGAAATTATTTGGCTTATTACGGAGAAAAAATTGTCAATCCCGCGCTTAGTAAGGATAAACTTAATGAAAACAATGCCGAGGACATTTATGATGGATTACAAAACCTGAAAGGGAGTGCGCTTAAAGTCGCACAGATGTTAAGCATGGACAAGAGCATCATGCCTCAGGCATATGTTGATAAATTTTCGTTATCGCAGTTTTCGGTACCTCCTTTGTCCGCACCATTAGTCAGAAAGACATTTAAAAGATATTTGGGAAAATTCCCAGAAGAAATATACGATTCGTTCACACCAGATTCTACAAACGCCGCGAGTATAGGTCAGGTTCACGTGGCATACAAAGATGGGAAGAAACTTGCTGTGAAAATCCAATATCCTGGTGTGGCGGATAGTATAAGTTCTGATTTGGCTTTGGTAAAACCATTTGCTACAAGAATGTTTAATCTGAAAGGTAAAGATTCAGAAAAGTATTTTATTGAAGTTGAAAACAAGTTGCTGGAAGAAACAGATTATGTGCTTGAGTTAAAGCAAAGCATTGAAATGTCCAATTCTTGTAGGGCGATAGCAAATATAAAATTTCCGTGTTATTACAAGGAGTTGTCCTCGAAAAAGATATTGACAATGGACTGGATGGAAGGAGAGCATTTGTCTGAATTTGCTGCTCATAATACCGATCGCGAAAAGGGAGATCGATTGGGTCAAGCCTTGTGGGATTTTTATATGTTTCAAATCCATGAATTACGTCAGGTCCACGCAGATCCGCATCCGGGAAATTTCTTGATTGATTCGGAAGGAAATTTAATGCCGATTGATTTTGGTTGCATTAAAAAGATACCCAATGAGTTCTACGTTCCTTATTTTGAATTGGCCAAACCGGAATTTATAAACAATCCGATTTTGTTTGCTGAGAAGTTATATGAATTGGAGATTTTAAGAAACGATGACTCGCCTAAGGAAATTGAATATTTCACCGGGATTTTTCATCGTCTGTTGAGTTTATTTACGCAGCCATTTCATGCGGACCACTTTGATTTTTCTGACGAAGCGTTTTTTGGAGCTATAGCAACAATGGGCGAAGAGTTTACCAAAGACACCCAGTTAAGAAAAATGAATGGCAACCGTGGTTCTAAACATTTTTTATATATCAACAGAACCTTTTTTGGATTATACAATTTAATGCATGATTTAAAAGCTCGGGTTGATACACAAAATTACATTCGATACAATTTATAAAGATAGTTTGTTTATTGGTTAGGTTGGTAAGAGCGTTTTTCCGAATGGAACTGCGCTCTTATTTTTTTATCTGATTTGCTGTACCTCGAAGAATGTTTTTCCAGAAAAAGAATCAATATTCATAGGAATGATGGTTTCATAATTCTCAGCGTATATTTCAACATATCCTCCTATTGCTAAATTCACGCTACAATTGATGTTTCTTGAAACGGGGCCATTACCAAAATGGTTTGCTGAATTTTGTTGATATAATACACCATTCACATACACCGCAATAGAATAATAGTCTGTGCTACTCGCACTATTGGTATGGTAGCCGGCATTAATTTGGTAAATTCCTGCTTTTACAGCGGTAAACCGACTGGCAGCAAATTCTGTATTAGTATCAAAAATAATAGTATTAAAATTAATTTTTTGCCACCCGCCACCTACTAGTGCCTGATTGGCACTGAGGTTGGTTCTTAGAGCTGACAATGTATTGGTCCCGTATGGCGTAGCCCATGATAAAACACCGCTGGCATCACTTGCGAGATATTGTGTATTTATTCCTCTTGCCACAGGAAAGACATAGCCTGTGCCTGCAGGATTGCCAATCTGAAAAGTACTATTGGTGCGCAGAATTTTTGCGCCAGTTGTAAAATCGCCATAAATTAAAGCATTGATGGCATCAGCATTTGAATTGGAGATGTACAATTTATTGGCCGTAGTTTCACCAAAACCAGCCTGAAAACCCAGATTAACGTTGCCTGTGGTTGTATTGCTAAATCCCGCTTGGTGACCGATATTTACATTGTTCGCAGTTGTATTGACAAAGCCAGTTTGGTATCCAATGTTAATATTATTGCTTGTTCCATTGTGCGCATTTCCGGCATTTACGCCAATAGCCACGTTAAAACTTCCCGAGGAATTGTTGTTTCCAGCATTCATACCGATAAAGACATTTGAAGTTCCTGTGGTGGTGTTGTCTCCTGCCAATGAACCAATAGATACATTATTTGCACCATTGGTAGTTGCATATCCGGCTTTATTGCCGACGAAAACATTGTCTGACCCAGTTCCCGTTGCACTAGCAAAACCGGCTTGGTATCCGACAGCCGTATTCTGTGCGCCGGTAAGGTTTCTTAAAGCATTATAACCCAACGCCGTGTTAAAAGACGATATCGTGTTTAAAGCCAGTGCTTCACCGCCTACAGCCGTATTTTGCTGTCCACCAGTATTGGTTTGCAACGCATTAATTCCTACGGCTACATTGTCGATTCCGGTATTTAAGCCGGCCAACGCTTGAAAACCGACAGCGGTACAATTGGTAGCCGTATTGTTGGATAGTGCCGATGACCCAATGGCAACACTGTTTTGCGGGGTTGCTGCCAATCTTCCGAGAGCGTTGAAACCTACTGCGACATTGTTTTGTCCATTTCCATTTTGTGCCAAAGCATTGTATCCGAGTGCGGTATTCCATTGTCCGGTAGTGTTGGTATACAAGGCATTATAACCTACGGCGGTGTTAAAACTTCCTCCGGTATTGGCGGCCATGGCACTATAGCCAATGGCAGTATTATTTGCAGCGATATTGGAGGCCAAGGCCCGGTAGCCAATTCCCGTATTGTTCGCTGCTGTATTTAAAGTTAAAGCATTGTAACCCACAGCAGTATTATTCGCGGAAGTTCCATTGGTAGTTAAGGCATTAAATCCGACAGCTACATTTGAACCTCCTGAAGTATTCGCCGCCAATGCACTGAAACCAATAGCAGTATTTCCAGCAACGGTATTTGCCGCCAGGGCATTGTTACCCACGGCAGTATTATTAGCGGCAGTGGTATTGGCTGCCAAAGCACTGGCACCCACAGCAACATTTGATGCTCCCGATGTATTTACAGCCAAGGCACTTTTACCGATGGCGGTATTATTAGTCCCGCTTGAAAGAGGATTTAAAGCATTAAGTCCGAGGGAAGTTTCTGTTATGCCTAATTTACCGGCGCGTGTGCTGAATCTTTTAAAGATAACGTCATTATCATCGGTTGTACCCATAAAACTCGTATTGTTTGCTACAGCATTTCCCGTTAACGCCCAATCTGAATTAGCTCCTGCGGCCAATCTAACCCATTTTGAATTATCCCAATAATAGTAACCTGGAGTAACATCGTTAACCGTGGCAGTATTATAAACCAATTCCGATTCTGTGGGTGTAATTACAGTTGCCGTTGTGGTTGCCACTAAAGCCAGTCTTGGAATAAGCATTCCGTCGGTAATCGAGGTTATGTCTAAAGCTCCTTTTGGATCGGTATTTCCAATCCCCACCTGGGCCAGTATTGGTGCTGCCGAGGTTAGCAGCAATAACAAAGTTAAAAATGCGTGTGTATTCTTCATAACATTAGGTTTAATCACTTTAATGTAAAATTGTTTAAAAAAAGTAAAGAGTGTATTGGAATAATCAAATAATGGCTAGTACATGCTCTTTGCATAAACGACGGTAGGTAAGTCAACTATTTTTTCACCTATGGATAAAATTAAAAAGTGAAAAGATCTACATTTGAGTTAAGTAATTTACAACAGTGTGATAATAAATATTTAAATAAAAGTATATAATAACTATACACTATAAATATCGGTCTTAGTATAGCACAGATAGCTATTAATATCCTCATTTTAAATACATTAATAAGCAACAATGTTTTTTTTGTAACTAAAAATAATTCTAAAAATAGATTAGAGTGTTGTGTTGATGTATTGGTAATTTAGTGCATCATCTGATTTTTAATGCCGTTAAAGGCGCTCTTTTATCAGACAACTCTTTAAAAAATGTATTTAATACAAAAAGTAGGTTAAGAAATATTTTTATAAGTAATTTTAGAAAATGCTAACATAACTGTTTATTTTGTTAGAAGTGAATTATTTTAAGAGATTGAATAGCAACTTTTGATTTATCAACTTCAATTAAATAAAAAGCCCCTCCATTTTTGAAGAGGCCTAATACCCAATTTAATAAATTATCTTTTAATGACACGTAAAGTTTTAACGTGATCTCCTTGTGTTACAACGATATTATAAACACCGGAAGGATATAGATTACCCAATTGCTGATCTGCCAATTCTGATACTGTATAAATACGCGCGTCAATTTGTCTTCCCAACATATCATACACTTTAAATTCAACACTTTCTTCACTTGAAGTATTTAAATTGAGTTGAAAATTATCTGCATACGGATTTGGATAAGTTTTTACACTAAAACCTGTGACATCATTGGTAGCATTTCTGCTGATAACAGATGCAGTACTGATGCTGCACGAAGATCCGAATGGCTGATAAATACTATTGTAAAGTATTGCTACGCGTATGACGTAAGTAGTGTTGGCCGCGGGCGGCGCACCTGCCAAATTGCGAAGGTTGAATCGGCTTACCGCTGTATCGAAATACCTTGTTGTTGCGCCATTTACCACTTCAAATCGGTATCCAGTTGCTTCGGAAACTTGTGTAGCGTAAATGGTTGTCCAAGAATTGCTAATCGTTATGCCACATTGAGAAGGCGTGATGTTAGATGTTCCTGGGGTCAATGGCGTAGTCACGTTACAGGATGTGCCATAATCTTGCCATAATGTACCAAAACGCAATGCCACTTTAATGCTGTATGTAGTAGCGTAAGCACCTCCGCCGGCTAAATTCGTAAGGCTGAAGCGGTTTACCGCAGTTTCAAAAGTTCGCGCCGGATTTGTGCCGTCAGAAACTTCAAAACGATATTGATTTGCAGCAGTTACTTGATCACAATAAATTGTATTGGAAAGCGAGTTTAAGGTTATGCCGCATTGGGCGGTTATGACCTTAGTTGTAGCAGGTATCGCAGGGGTTGTGATAGCGCAGGCAGAAGAATAAGCTCTCCAGAAATTATTAGTTTTTACCGCTACTTTGATCGTATATGTAGTGGCGTAAGTTGCACCACCCGTCAAATTCAACAAATTGAAACTGCTTGAAGCGGAATCATAGGTTCGAACTGAGGCCCCGTTTGTAACTTGGAAACGGTAGCCTTGAGCACCCGAAACCTGATTGGCATAAATTGCAGTAGCAATATTGGATAACGTTGCGCTACATTGTGAAGGTTGAAGAGCAGAAGTAGGAGCCACTTCATCTGAGATACCATCACAATTATCATCGATACCATTGGCCATTACTTCTACGTGATTGGCGTTAATTTCAAAATTGGCATCGTTACAATCTGTTCCAATGATGGTAGCAGTGTAGCCATTTGGTGTTGCTGCGCCATAACACAAAGAAGTAGTCGTAGCATTACCGTTATAATAACCGTCGTTGTCAGCATCTACATAAAAGAAACCTGTGCGGTATACAGCAGTATTAGTATCGTCACAGTCTGTGCTGTTAATTACGTATCCAACGGGCTGGGTTGAAGCTGATGTGGGTGAAGATAAATCGCCGTAACCGTCGCCGTCGACATCAGCATAGTAGGTGTCGTTACTAAAATAAATGTTGTCAAGGTAAATCTGAATGGTACTGCTGGTATTTTGTTCAAATTTTAGACCATAAATGTCAGCTATATTAGCTCCCGGAAATTCAGACAAATCAATATTTATTGAATTCCAACCCGCTGTAAGATTTTGAATATCTCTTCTTTGATCTCCATTAGATAACAACCAGAAAAACATATTGGCAAATGGCGAATTAACATAGATATCCAAATGAAGATTGGTCATTCCAGCTGCACTGAAGTTAACATCTCCTTGATTCACCAAGCCAATGTATCCTAAATTATCTATTTTTAAAGCGGTGTTTGTTCCATTGGGAACAGTAGTCATTGTGGTTGCTGCTGTCCAGGATGAACGCACTAAATTAATGGCATTGGCATAAACCGCTGGTGTACCTGTAAACATAGACACTACTCTTGAGGGATCCCTCGCAGGGGGAATTGGAGAAGCGCTCGGAGCCGCGAAATTCACTACAAAAGTGGCAGATGTACTTCCTGGCCCAAAAGTGCCGTTGGATACCTGTGACGCAGTAATTACCGAAGTACCACCACCAACAATATGAATTGCGCTGCCATTAATCGTAGCTACCGCAGTGTTGCTGCTCGTATAGGTGAATGGGCTAGTGTTGTTGCTCGTCGGAGCGGTTATAGAAAAATCGGCATCGCCCACGTTTTTAGTCGGCACCGAAAACGTCCCAACAGTTGGAGGTTGAAGCGTAGCCGGTCTGTAGAAATAGATATTATCTACATAAACCGTTTTCCCCGGACCATTTAAGCTTTCAAATTTTAGTAAACTAATTCCGGTCATTATCAAACCCGCATTCGAATAAGTTGATAAAGGAATATCAATACTGTTCCATCCATTTAAAGTTGGAAAAATTTGTGCATTTCGATCGCCATTATTAAGCAACCAAATGTTTAAACCAGTACAATCTGTGGTATAAATATCCATATGCAACGTGGTCATTTGAGAGACATTTGTAGAAGCGAAGTTGATAATCTCTACAAGAAAATCACTCATTTTCTTGGTATCATTTCCTTGTAATAATTCATCCGTTGTATTTGATGAATTTGCCCAAACAGGAGCCGATTGCATTACATAGGCATTACTGTAAAGCGAGATGACATCAAAGGTATTCCTCGCTGGAGGGGTAGGTGCAGCAGTAGCTAAAGGTGGTGCAGATACAACTAATGAAGCTGTGATAGAGCCTGCATCGTAAATTCCATTTGCAGCCTGATTTGCAGTAATAGTTGAGCTTCCAATGCCTACCAGCTGTATTTGATTACCATTAACAATAGTTGCAACGGCGGAGTTGCTACTGGTGTATGAAAAAGCACCCGCACTGTTTGAAGTTGGAGGTGTTATTGTAAAATTAGCGCCTCCAAAAACTGAAGCAGGTACTGTGAAATTGCTAATCGTTGGCTGACTGCCCGCAACATAAAAATAAATGTTGTCAAGATACATCTGTAAAACAGGGCCTACGTTTTGTTCAAATTTAAATCCGTAAATATTTGACAAATCAGCTCCGGGATAGTTGGATAAATTAATATCCAACGAATTCCAACCCGCAACGAGAGGGCCGGTGTTGTATATTTGATCTCCATTAGATAAAAGAAAAACAAATAAATTCGACAAAGGTGTATTAAGATAAATGTCAACATGAAGTTTAGTCATTCCTACCACACTAAAGCGAACCGGCTCAGCACTGGTCACATATCCAAAGTAGCCTAAATTATCTAATTTTATACATGTGTTTGTGCCATTCGGAAAATTAAAATCTGAACTTGTTCCGCCGGTCCAAGGAGCGCGGATCATATTATATCCAACAGGATTGGCATAAACGGGAGGATTGCCTGTATACATCGAGACTACTGTTCCGGAATTTCTTGCCGGTGGCGTTGGAGATGGACCAGGAACCGGATAACTGGCTACAAAAGTCGCTATGGCGCTTCCTGATCCGTATGGTCCATTTGCGGCCTGATTAACTGTAATAGTTGACGTACCGCCACCTACTATGTGCAATTGATTTCCGTTAACAATAGTTGCAACATTTGTATTACTACTAGTGTAAGAAAAAGCACCAGTACTGTTCGAAGTGGGTGGAGTTAATACAAAATCAGCGTCTCCTACATTTTTAGCAGGAACGGCAAATGTTGTTGAGAATGTTGGAGGTTGTACAGTGGCTGGCCTGTAAAAATAAACATTTGTAATGTAGAGTGTGGTGTTGTTCGGATTAAAAGTTACCGGAACAATCCATTTTAAATTTGCGAGTGTAACGCCTCCGGCTCCACTAGAATAGGTGCTTAAATCAAGATCGTAGGAATTCCAGGATCCTTGAGCTTTTGTAAAGGGGACTTCTAACTCACGATTACTTCCATTTGTTCCTTCTAATTTCACTTTGAAGGATACAAAATTTGGTGACCAGACGTCCATGTGCAAACGCGTCATTGCTGCAACATTAAGATTGTTAGCCCCGTTTGGCGCGATTCCTGAATAACTGTGGGCAAGATATTTTTTAACAACACTATTGTCTGCTAAAGTAACATCACCTACGATATTTGATCCGCCGAAGCTGTCAAAATAAACGCCGGCCTGATTGGTGTAGGCACTACCATATTGAGATAGCACATCCCATGTGTTCCTTGCAGGTGGAATCGTGGGTCCGGCAGCTGGAGTTTGAGAAAATCCTAAAGATGTAATCAGAAGGAAAATGGTTAATAGAGTTTTTTTCATAATATTAAATTTTGTTGAATCTCAAATTTAAGTGTGTATTCGGCAAATTGCGTTGCGATAACATGTATAAAAACTATACATCCATATATTGCCAGCAAATGGGAAGGCCATGCCAAAGAAAACAACGAAATCGTTTGAGTTAAAAGACATCGTTGTTTTTATTCATACATTAAAATAATTACAATGTTGAGTTAATGTATTGGTAAAAAGGAAGAAATAACTAATTCTAAGTTTACTTTCAATGTCAATTTAGGAGAAAAATGACAGTTAAAATAGTAAATTCTTTAATTAGATGCCATTAAATTATTGACATCATAAATTTTAGATATATAAAAAAATAAGAAAAAATATAGGAATTTATTTATTTTTTAATATAAAAATTAATTATTTAATTTTACCGTTTATCGAATCTGCTGTATTTCAAAATAGGTTTTTCCTGAATAGGAATCAAGTGTTGCACCAGCCGTGTAATTTTCTGCAAAAATCTCAACATAATCCCCAATCGCCAAACTGACGATGCAGGTAATGTCTCTTGAAACGGTTGTGTTTCCGGAATGATTGCCGGATCGCTCTTGATAAAAAGCACCATTTTTTCGGACTCCAATTGAATAAAAATTGGTATCTGATTGAAGGAACGTATGATAAGCGGCATTAATTTGATAATAACCGGTTCTTAAGGCCACAAATCGATTAAGAGCGGTATTATATTCTATATTGGTGTCAAAAACGACAGTATTAAACGTGATTTTTTGCCAACCGCTATTGTTCAATGATTGATCAGCATTTAAATTTGTCCTGATCACAGATAAAGTAATGTTGGGTGTCGACCAAGACAAATTGCCACTGCCATCGGTTTCAATCACTTGTTTATTGGTTCCACGCACTGTTGGAAATTTATAACCTGTTGTAGTGGGGTCATTAATTTGAAGTTGCGCGTTGGTTCGTAAAATTTTGTTGTCAAATTCGCCGTAAACCAAGGCATTGTTCGCATCAGCATTTGAGTTGGAAATGTATAATTTATTGTTTCCCGTTTCTAGGCGTCCAGCTTGGTAACCAATGCCAACGTTACCGCTACCCAAAACATTCCGAAGCGCTTCATAACCTATAGAAGTATTGTTCGTACCGGTTGCGTTTTGTCTCAAAGCTGCAAATCCTACTGCGGTATTATTGTTGGCATTATTGGTAGTGAGGGCATTTCTACCGATAGCCACGTTAGAAAAGGCAGACGAGTTTGAATACAACGCGCCCGCCCCAATTGCGGTATTTTCAGAACCACTAGCATTCAAGAACAGTGAGATGTCTCCGACCCCAACATTTCTTTGGCCGGTAGTCAGGCTAGGCATGACATTGGTTCCGAACGCTACATTCCGAACCCCAGTTTGTGTAGCAAAATTAATGGTCGGATTTAATAAAGAGTTGGCTCCGAATGCCGTATTTCCATTATTGTAATTAAAACTCACATCATAAACAGGGTCGCCAATGTAGCCTGCTCTAATGTTGTTTCTCTTCAAAACAATATCTTTATCGTCTGTAGTGCCTAAAAAATTCATCGTTGGAGCTGTACCGCTGTTGCCTAGCAAAGACCAATCTGAATTATTTCCA
Organism: Flavobacterium sp.; assembly: GCA_014378065.1. Taxonomy (GTDB): domain Bacteria; phylum Bacteroidota; class Bacteroidia; order Flavobacteriales; family Flavobacteriaceae; genus Flavobacterium. Next base: position 101,686 of record JACMOK010000071.1, on the reverse strand, counting down.
ACGGCTAACCTATTCCATTTGGTACCATCCCAGTAATAGTAACCCGGACTCACGTCATTTAAAGTTGCAGAGTTGTAAACCAATTCAGATACAGTCGGTGTGGTAACAGTTGCAGTAGTGCTATTTGTCAAAGCTACCCTTGGAATAAGCAAACCATCGGTGGTTGAGGTAATGTCTAAAGCCGCATTGGGTGTTACTGTTCCAATTCCAACCTGAGCGCGCACAACAATTAAAAATAAAAACAACGATAATGACAAACAACGTTTCAATTTCATAACTTTCAATTTCATAGATTCAGAGGATAAAAATACGATTTATACAAAAAAATCCCTATTAATAAGAGGTAAATATTATTCGGAATGATTAATTTACGGTTTCTATTGAAAACACATAGCGATCTTTTTGAAAAATTGCCATATTTGAATCCATTTTATAAAAAAGTTTTCCCATGCTTCAAGTTGAAAATGCTTTTTTCTCCTATCGAAATGAGCCAATAATTAAAAAAATATCGTTCTCCGTCGCTAAGGGACAGATCCTCGGTCTTCTTGGGGAAAGTGGCTGTGGCAAAACCACGCTGCTAAAATTGATATATGGGTTGTATGATCTTAATGATGGTCGAATAACGTTTAATGACAAACCCATACGCGGTCCCAAATTCAATCTCATTCCCGGAGAGCATAATATAAAGTACCTTGCCCAAGACTTCGATTTAATGCCATTTATAACTGTGGCTGAAAATGTAGGTAAATTTTTATCAAATGCAGCTGTTGCTGACAAAAGAAAGCGCATCGAAGAATTACTCGCGATGGTAGAAATGAGCAATTTTGCAGAAACCAAGACACAATTTTTAAGCGGTGGACAAATGCAACGCGTTGCTTTAGCTAGAGTATTGGCTCTAGAACCCGAGCTATTATTGTTAGATGAACCTTTTAGTCAAATTGATGCTTTCCGACGAGGAAGGTTAAGCCGAAACCTGTTTAGCTACCTAAAAGAAAGACAGATTAGCTGTGTCTTCGCTACCCATGACAGTGCAGACGTTTTTTCTTTCACCGACGAGGTAGTTATCGTCAAAGAGGGTGCTTTGGTGCAACAAGGAAATCCACAAACAATTCACAGTGCTCCATCCAATAGATATGTTGCGACGCTTTTTGGTGAAGTAAATGAAATTCAAGCCCACTATTTAAGCGACAGCGGAGTGGGAGATCAATTGCTTTTGGTGTATGCTTATCAACTAAAGATAGTTGGGATTTCTAACTTAAAAGTGGTTGTAAAGCGCTCGTTTTTTCGTGGAAGTCATTACCTGATCGAAGCGGAATATGAAAACGGCACACTTTTTTTTGAAAATGAAACAGAGATTGGCGAAAAATCGGTGTGCTATTTAAAACACCCTTTGTAAAACAGCTAAAATTGTAGAAGTATGTTGTATTATTTTGAAAAAAGATATGCTTGAATTTATAAAAAAGATGCCGCTACACCAATTAATTATGAAAGTATGTTTATTTTAGCAACGTTATTTTAAATGAATCGACATTATGAAAAAAGTTTATGTTCTGGTTTTATTCTTTTCAATTTCTCTTTCGGCACAATTGCAATGGCGTCCATTAACTTCTATAGTGGAAGATGTAGATACCTCAAGATTTGACGATGTGTTTTTTCTAAATGAAAATTTGGGTTGGGCTGCCAATGGCGCGCATGCCGGGATTTACAAAACCACTGACGGTGGTGCCACTTGGACCACTCAAGTTACAGAACAATCTCTGGGAGGCAACTATTATTTCAGGAACGTTGAATTCTTAAACGAGAATATTGGTTTTGTTGGTACTTTAAACGGCGTTTTTTTGAAAACAATTGACGGCGGCGACAACTGGACGGTGGTGAGCAATTTTCCAACTAATCCTCAGGCTATTTGTGGCTTGGATGCCGTTGGTACTTCCACAGTTTACGGCTGCGGTGCTTATTTTTCGCCAGCTTACATTATTAAATCTTCCGACAGCGGCACAACTTGGGAATACATCGATATGAGTGCTTACGCCACCGCGCTAGTGGAAATTTTATTCGTGGATGAAAACATCGGATACGCTTCAGGAAGTACAAGTACTGGCGCGGTGGTGCTAAAAACTTTAGACGGCGGAAGTACATGGAGTGCCGTCTATAATTCGACCATTGCTGGCGAATATGTTTGGAAACTTCAAATTCTACAGTCTAATCCAAATGTCATATTTGGCTCGGTAGAATCAGTCGAGCCATTCCAAGGAAAATTAATAAAATCGACAGACAACGGGCTCAATTGGGTAAGCAAAGAAGTTCCTGATTATCTGATACAAGGTGTTGGTTTTTTAACCGAAAATCATGGATTTATGGGAGGCTATCACACTAATATACTAGAAACTTTTGACGGTGGAGATACCTGGAATGATATTGGGGTAGGGTTGTATTTAAACAGAATATTTATTGTCAACAACAATTTAGCTTACGGTGCTGGCGCGACAGTTTATAAATTTAGCGATACTACTTTGAACACTAAAAATTTTGTTGAAAAATCCATCACACCGTTAAAGGCTTTAATTCTGCCCAATCCTGTAAAAGACAAATTGAACGTGGCCATTGAATTTAAAGAAAGCGATCATCTGGTCATAGATTTGTATGATGCTGCGGGCCACCGACTCAAGGAACTTCAAAAGGACAATATTAAAAATGGAGGAACTAAAACCTATAGTTTTGATTTTCCTTACGGTGCAGGCGTTTATTTTTTAGATATTCACACCAATATGATCAGACAGTCGTTGAAGTTCGTTAAACAATAAATTAAACGTTTAAATTAAAATCAGCTTTTTCTTCTGAAAAGCTGATTTTTTTTGCGATGCTGTTTTGGCTATTTGTAAAATTATGCCAACTCATGGTCTAAAATACTATTGAATGTTTAAATTTACCATCCTTATTTTAACGAAATAATAATTATGTTGTATCATTCAAAAATAGCTGGCTTGGGTTATTTTGTACCCGAAAACGTGGTCACCAACGACGATTTGTCCAAAGTAATAGATACTAATGACGAATGGATCCAAGAACGCACCGGTATCCGTGAACGCAGACACGTTATAAAAGGAAGTGGAGAAACCACTGCCACGATGGGTGTAAAAGCAGCCCAAATCGCAATTGAACGTTCGGGTGTTGCAAAGGAAACAATCGATTTTATCATTTTTGCGACAATCTCACCCGACTATTACTTTCCAGGACCTGGTGTAATGTTACAAAAAGAACTCGGTCTGAAAACGATAGGTGCTTTGGATATTCGCAACCAATGTTCAGGTTTTGTTTATGCATTGTCCGTAGCCGATCAGTACATTAAAACTGGAATGTATAAAAATATTCTGATAGTTGGTTCTGAACTGCAGTCGCTAGGACTCGATATGTCCGATCGGGGTCGCGGGGTTTCTGTAATTTTTGGAGATGGTGCCGGCGCGGCAGTTATAAGTAGGGAAGAGGACGCTTTAAGCGGAATACTTTCCACTCATTTGCATTCTGAAGGGGAACACGCCAAAGAGTTAGCTCTTTTGGCGCCCGGAATGGGTGGTCGTTGGGTAACTGATATTCTTGCCGATAACAATCTTGAGGATCAAAGTTATTTCCCGTATATGAATGGGCAATTTGTTTTTAAACATGCTGTCGTGCGTTTTAGCGAAGTGATCGATGAAGGATTGCAGGCCAATAATTTGAAAGTGGGCGATATAGATATGTTGATACCACACCAGGCCAATCTCAGAATTTCACAATTTATTCAAAAAAAATTCGGACTGAGAGACGATCAAGTCTATAACAATATACAGAAATTTGGCAATACGACAGCGGCCTCCATACCCATCGCGTTGACCGAAGCTTGGGAAATGGGAAAAATAAAAAAGGGCGATCTGGTAGTTCTTGCCGCTTTTGGAAGCGGTTTTACCTGGGGAAGTGTTATTATAAGGTGGTAAACGTTTGAAATCTCTATTAAAACAAAAAACCGGAGCTGGATAGGCTCCGGTTTTTTTTGCTAACTAAAACTCAATTTAAAACCCAATTATTTAAATTAATTTTTTAAAATTACTCAACTAATCTGTTTTGCTATCAGACTTCAAGGTTTTCCATTTGTTACATTAAAAACCAGTTAAATTATCTCTTTACCGCGAAATGCGATTTAAATTCTTTTGTATTTCCGTCTTCTTGATAGGTAACAGTAAACCAATAATCGGTGGAAGGCATCACTTTTTCACTAAAAACACCGTCCCAACCCGGACCATTAGGTTTGATTTCCCGCAACAGTTTTCCATAACGGTCAAAGATGTAGATTACGGCATTCTCTTTGGTTTTCAAATCGACGATGTTCCAAGTGTCATTAAAGCCATCGCCATTTGGTGTAAAAAATTTGGGATAGTTGATGACCAACGCCTGAGACGTTGACATACCGCAACCGTTTTTGTCTCTGACTGTTATAACATGACTTCCAGACGAAACATCGTTGAAAGTCGGGCTGTCTTGGAAGATTCCTGAATCCAATTGGTATTCATAATCGCCTCCTACGCCCACTGCTTCAACAGTAATAATTTGATAATCTGAAAAATCATCTGTAATGCTGTAAGTAACTAGGGCAGGTTCTGAGGGTGATACGGTAACCAAGCTAGCCAAAGAGTTACAACCGGTAATGATGTCAGTAGCCGTGACGGTATAATCTCCTGGGACTACTGCGGTGTAACTGCTCCCGGTACCTACAACTGCACCATCTTCATTTTTCCAGGCAAAACTATGAGTTGCGGCACTTAATCCGCTGTTAATGGTGAATGGATTGAGCAGGGTTTTGGTTTTACTTTCATAACAAATGATGCCTCCAATTGGTTTTGGCTCAGGTAACTTATTTACTTTAATAAGAATGCTTTTTAAATCGAAGCAGTTTGAAGTCAAAAGGTTTGTCACGCGCACGAAAACTTCAGAAAGATTTGTATTTATAATCGGATTGATTGCCGTTTGGGCATCGCTAAGATTTGCGTAATACGATACCGTAAATTCAGATCCCGCCTGTGTTCCTAAAACCGTACTACTCAACTGTGTCAAATCGAAATTGGTAATGCCATCGTTGTTTCCATCTTCATCACAAACCGTCCTTAAACTTAAAGGTACCAGATTGGCTGTCGGTGCAACTACAATGGTAACTACAAAAGAACTCTGATCATAACAACTTGGAGTGAAAGCGGAAGTGCCATAAACGTAGATAAGTTGGGAAGTATTTATAACCTGCCCCGCGTTTAGTTGTGTGCCAGTACCAATAGAACCAGTGTAATATGTTCCAACGGTAAGAATGGGTAAAGTGTAATTCTCACAAATAGTTAGGTTAGGCAATACGTCAACCTTAAACAAATTGACTGAAAAGCTTTTTTCGTCTGTGCAGTTGGGCGTCGTAGCCGTTTGTGCATAGACATAAATTGTTTGGCTGGTGCTGATTACATCGTTTTCAAATAATGGCGTTCCTGTTCCGTTGGGTCCCGTAAAATAATTTCCTACCGTTAATTGTGGTAAGGTGTAAGAATTACAAGCGTTAATATTAGAAATAGCCACTAGTACGGGGGTTATATTAATTGTAACGGTAAAACTGTTTTCGTCGGTACAATTAATTCTTTCTCCAGATTCAGTATACACAAAAATGGTTGATGTCGTTCTAATGACATCTCCTGCGTGCATCAAACTTCCTTCTCCACCAAGCGGTCCGCCAGGAAGATTATAATAATTTCCAATGTTCAATGCCGGTAAAGTATAGCTGTCACAAGCAGTAACGTTTGCTGGCGCATCAGCTTCAATTGAGAAAATTGTAATTTGAAAACTATTTTCGGACGTGCAAAATGGGGCGGTTGGTGTAACGGCATAAATATATATTAATTGCGTGGAAGTAATCACCGTTCCTCCTGCTAGCATAGTCCCTGTTCCGTTGGGTCCGGTAAAATAATTTCCGACCGCCAATTCAGTTAAAACATAGGAATTGCAAATATCGATATCAGACCTAGAATCAATGGGAGGTTTTGGACTAATGGTTACCTGAAAGCTAGATTGATTGCTACAATTCGAACTCGATCTTTTGAAGATAAAAACAGGCTGGCTAATGGAGATCACATCGCCTGCCTGCAACATCGTACCTGTTCCGTTACCTGCAGTGTAGTAGTTGCCATTGGTCAACACGGGGAGTGTAAAACCTTCGCAGACAACGACATCACTAAAATTATCAATTAGGAGTTGCGCAATATTTACGGTAAAATGAATGTCATCGGTACAATTTGTATTGGCAACATAAACGTAAATTGTTTGCGTGATATTAATTACTGTTCCTGCGGCAATTTGATTTCCCGATCCTTGTATTCCGGTGTAGTAATTACCTATAGGCAAGACAGGCAGTGTGTAAGGTTGGCATTGAGCGACATCCGCAGGCGTGTCAATTCCAATAATTACCTGAAATGAAGTTTGAACTGAACACCCATTAGGTGAAATAGCATATACATAGATGATTTGCGACGAAGTAATCGTCGTTCCAGTCGGTAATTCTGCACCTCCACCATCAGGTAAAGTATAATATTTGCCAGAACTTAAGGAAGGCAAAGTGTAAGAAGTGCAATCAAAAACGTTATTTTGGCTGGCCAAAGTAATGGTAGGCAAAATGATAACGTCAAAGCCTTTGCTGATGACACAAAATGGAGCAATAATGGCCTGAAAGTACACATAAATAGTCTGTGAGGTTGTAATTATTGTTCCCGCTGGAATTTGGGGTCCTGTTCCATTATCGCCAGTGTAATACTTGCCAAAAGGCAAAGTCGGTAATGTGAAACTTCCACAGTGAGAACCGCTCGCGGGCGCTATTGTTAAAGGATCTAGTATGGTTACCAAAAAACTACTTGCGGCAAAACAACCACTCGATCCGTCGGGTTGATTAAAAATATAGATGGTTTTGGTCACACTTATAACATCACCTTCAAAAAGAGCCGTGCCCGTTCCGTTCGGGCCAGAGAAATAATTGCCATTGGTTACATGGGGTAAAGTATAAGGATCGCATGATACAACGGCTTCCATCATATCGACCAAGGGCAACGGACTAATGTAAAGAACGAAATTGGTTGTACTATAGCAACTATTGTCATACACATTTTCTACGCGAGCGTATACCGTGGTGTTATTGGTAGCATAGTAGGCTGATGGAGGAAGTGGATTAGAACCACTGTTAGCATTGGCCAGTGAGCTATAATAAGTTACAGCATAAGTAGCAGGCAGTTGACCACTAAGTATTGCGGTATTCTGATCATTCAGATTGAAAGCACTGTTACCAAAGGTTGAAGTGGCACATTTCGTCAAATTTGGTGGTTGGTTGGCAATGGGTGCTGGCGAGGTTAACAATTGGAATGATTTTACCACGTAACAAGCGTTATTAGAATTTTTTACCCTAACATACACAGTTTGTCCTGGCGCACTTGAAAAAATTGTTGGTATTGCATTGGTACCTAAATTGGCTTCGGCCAAACTCGCGTGGTAGGTAATTACTGGAGCTGGATTTAATCCTGCTTTAACGACCGACGTATTGAGAGACAAGTCATAGTTGTAAGTGCTCGCGCCAATATCGCATTTGTATAAATTATTCGGCGTTCCAGCGGCAATCTCTGCTTGATAAATTACGTTAACAATATCAGTAATCGGTTGGCATCCGTTATTGATATTTTGATACGTAATGGCATAACTGCCCGATTGTGTGATATTAAGCGTTGATCCCGTTTCTCCTGTCAATGGCTGGCTATCTTTTGTCCAACTAAAGGTATAGTTGGAAGCACTCAGATTCGAATTTAAAACATAAGTTTCTCCAAAGCACGGGGAGGTAGAACTCGTTGTGGTTACATCTTGCCCCAAGACATCCTGACCGATATTGAAAGTGTCCGAAGAAATAAGGATAGCCGAATCCGAACTTTCATCCGAGCGGTCGGCAATAACCAATTTAATATGATAGTTTGTATTTGGAACCAATGTGGCAGAAGCATTTAGCAATTTAGTTTGGCCGTTAAAATTTATGGCAGATCCTGCAGCGGCTGAACCACCATTGTAACTTCCAAAATATTGAGCATTGGCCGAAGCACAAGAAGAATTGTATAAAAAATCTCTAATGGTGACTACCGAAATGGGTAAATTAGTATTGGGCACAACCGCCAAATTTGTTGTTACTCCCGTACTCATATTGGTCAATAAGAAAGCGAATGCATCTGAAAACTGACACTGAAAATTGCCATACTCTTCTGAAGCAAAAAGGAAATCAAAACTGAAAGTAGGCGATATCGGGGTAAAATCAAATTCTAATATTGTGGCGTTAACCGAGTTCATGGCAATACCTGATTGCGCCAAGGTAGTTTCTAAATTGGCATCTCCCGGCCAGCTCATTGAGCCATCATTGAGTTGTGTATTGTTAGGCCCCACTGCGTTTGTTACGTTACCTGTACTTAATATAACGCCAGATTGCATTGGAAAATTAGGATTCGTGTTTTGAAAGAAACCAATACCGTTTACAGAACCAAAGTTACTGCCGGTCTTCGAAGTAATGTTTGTTGCAGAAACACAAGGAGAGTTGATTAAAACCGTATTCACGAGCTGTGGAACAGTATAAGTACTGGTGTTTACCGTTATGGCTTGTGAATAATTGCTTAAGCTAACTGCCAAAGCAAGCAGGAGTAGAATTTTTTTCATAATAATTGGGGCTTCATTATTATTAACGAATATTTTAATTTTGACGATTCAAATATTTAAATAATATCGGTGAAAAGCAAAAAAAATCGATGAAATACAGTTTTTTAGATTTATTAAAAATAAAATTCTTACAATTTAATTTTAAAAAGTCGCAAACATGTTGGATGTATTTAAAGGATAAAATATCGGTTACTTTGCGCCAATTTTTAAAATGACGCAGTTATAGCTATCTTTGCCGACTTAAAACACTAAAGTCATGTCAGTTCAGCACATTCTTCTGCCACATATTAAAAAAGCCGTCTCGATTTTATTTGACTTCACCGTTGAAAGAATAGAATTTCAAGCTACTCGAAAGGAATTTGAGGGTGATATAACTTTGGTTTTATTCCCACTTTTAAAGCAAATCAAAAGCAATCCAACAGAATTGGGAAACAAAATTGGCAGTTATTTAGTAGATCAGGTAAGCGAAGTAGTGCGATGCAATGTGGTTTCTGGCTTTTTAAATATTGTAGTGTCTGATAGTTATTATCTTCAATTCTTTAACGATATTAAATACAATGAGCAGTATGGACTTGTAAAAGCTTCCGAAGACAACAAAGCCATCATGGTCGAATATTCGTCTCCCAATACGAACAAGCCCTTGCATTTGGGGCATGTCAGAAATAATCTTTTGGGATACTCGGTCGCAGAGATTCTTAAAGCCTCAGGGAAAAAAGTTTATAAGACCCAAATTATCAACGATCGAGGCATTCATATTTGCAAATCAATGTTGGCGTGGCAGAAATTCGGAAATCAAGACACACCAGAGCTCACGGGTTTGAAAGGGGATAAGTTGGTAGGCAAATATTATGTTGCTTTCGACAAAGAATATAAAAATCAAATCAGCTCATTGATCTCGGAAGGCAAAACGGAAGAAGAAGCAAAAAAGCAGGCGCCTTTACTTCTTGAAGCACAGCAAATGTTGATTGACTGGGAAGCGGGAGATATTGCAACGGTAGCTCTTTGGAAAAAAATGAACCAATGGGTTTATGAGGGCTTCGCTGAAACCTATAATAATTTGGGAGTCAATTTTGACAGCTATTATTACGAAAGTAACACCTACATCTTAGGAAAACAAGTTGTGCAATTGGGTCTAGAAAAGGGCATTTTCGAAAAAGAACCCGATGGCTCGGTTTGGATTGACCTGACCGGAGAGGGTCTAGATCGTAAAATTGTGTTGCGATCAGACGGCACGGCAGTTTACATGACACAAGATATCGGAACTGCAATTCAGCGGGTAAAAGATTTTCCAGATGTAGGCGGGATGGTTTACACCGTGGGTAATGAACAGGATTATCATTTTAAAGTCTTGTTTTTAATTTTAAAAAAATTAGGTTTTGAATGGTCTAAAAATCTTTTTCACTTATCTTATGGCATGGTGGATTTGCCTTCTGGCAAAATGAAATCCAGAGAAGGTACGGTGGTAGACGCAGATGATTTGATGCAAGAAATGACTCAAACGGCTCAAAATTTATCTGAAGAGTTAGGAAAATTAGAAGGATATTCAGAAGGTGAAAAAACAAAATTGTATAAGATGATCGGAATGGGCGCATTAAAATACTATATTTTAAAAGTGGATCCCAAAAAAGGCATACTTTTTAACCCCGAAGAGTCGGTGGATTTTGCAGGAAATACAGGGCCTTTTATTCAGTATACCTATGCGAGAATCCAATCGATCCTTCGCAAAGCCGACTTCGAAATAAATGTTGCTGTTGCGATTGATCAACTGCATGAAAAGGAAAAGGAATTGCTCAAACAAATCTCAAGTTATCCCGAAATCATTCAACTTGCCGCTCAAAATCATAGCCCGGCAGTCATCGCAAACTATACTTATGAACTGGTCAAAGAATACAATTCTTTTTACCAGACGGTTTCTATTTTGGGAGAACAAAATCTTGACATAAAGACATTCCGTGTACAACTTTCAAAAAAAGTCGGTGATATTATCAAGTCTGCATTTCATTTATTAGGTATCGAAGTGCCTGAACGAATGTAAATGTTAAAGCAGTGGCAGTATTCATTTAAAAAATTAACTTTATTTATTCAAACCTAATCAAACTTATCATGAAAAAATTCAATTATTACTGCGGTGCTGTCGTTCTGTTTATTTTTACTACCCTTTCCTGTAGTTCTGACGACAAAAAAGCGGCTCCTGTTGAAGATACCACCGCAATTGTGAATACGGTATCTCAAGGGACTTGGAGGGTCACAAACTACATTGATCATACGCTTAACCAGACAGATCATTTTACGGGTTATATTTTTACTTTCGGTAGCGGAAACGTCTTGACGGCAACCATTGGAACAAACAATATTGCAGGCACGTGGAGTGTCACAAACACCAACAGTTCAGACGATAGTCCTGAGGATCCTATCGATTTTAATATTGCTTTTACCGCACCCGCAGATTTTGAAGACATCAATGATGATTGGGATATCGTTTCGAGAACTGCAACAAAAATTGAACTCATAGATGTTAGTGGATCGAGCGATAACACCGACTATCTGACTTTCGAAAAAAATTAAATAATTGTTCTGTAAAATGACAAACCAGCTGCAAAGCTGGTTTTTTTCTATTTAACAAATTCAGACTAATCCTTAAGGCGGAAATTACCCATCGAAAATATAAAGCAAGTCGCGACTTCTTGTATTGCCGTGTTTAGCTGTTCTATCACCATGCTAAACTATATTATGTACATCCATTGTTTAGCGGTAGCACCAGAAGGTTGCAGATTCGAGCAGCGATCGAACAGTGATGCTGTTTGTAAATTTTTACAGCGGTAAAACTAATTGGTTTTCGGCATTTTTCCCGTTCCATTTGTAGCGCCGTTCGTTCCGGTGGTATCTGCGGCGCTTCCGGTTCTGCTGGAACTACATGAAAAAATTAAGGCAGAAAATAAAATCAGAATCAACAATTTAAATTTTAGGGTAGTTTTCATAATTTCTATCTATTAATGCACATAAATTTATAGGACACTTTCGCCATTAAGCCTACAGGTTTTAAAAGTAATGTTATAATATTACAATAAACTGACGCCTTATTTTGGCAGATTACCACTTTGAAAGGCAACTTGTTTACCTTATATTTGCATCTTTAAAACCAGTAGCCATATGTTCGATAATTTAAGTGAAAAATTAGACAAAGCATTCCACATCCTCAAAGGACATGGAAAAATAACCGAAATAAATGTTGCAGAGACTTTAAAAGAAGTTCGTCGCGCATTGTTAGATGCCGATGTCAATTTTAAAATTGCTAAAGATTTTACAACCAAAGTCAAAGAAAAGGCACTGGGTCAAGACGTATTAACGACCTTGCAACCCGGACAGTTACTGGTTAAATTGGTCAAAGATGAATTGACCGAACTGATGGGAGGCGATGTAGCCGGAATCAACCTTTCTGGCAATCCAACCGTCATTTTAATGTCGGGTTTACAAGGTTCAGGAAAAACAACTTTCTCCGGAAAGCTAGCCAATTTTCTTAAAACTAAAAAGAATAAGAAGCCACTTTTGGTGGCCTGTGATGTGTATCGTCCGGCGGCAATCAACCAGTTGCATATAGTGGGAGACCAAATTGGAGTTGAGGTATATTCGGAAATAGGAAACAACAACCCTGTAGAAATCGCGACAAACGCCGTCAAATACGCAAAGGAAAAAGGATTTAATGTCGTAATTGTCGATACTGCCGGACGTTTGGCGGTTGATGAAGAAATGATGGCAGAAATTGCCAATGTCCACCAAGCAATTCAACCCCAGGAAACTTTATTTGTGGTAGATGCCATGACAGGACAAGATGCTGTCAACACCGCCAAAGCCTTTAACGACCGATTGAATTTTGATGGTGTGATCCTTACCAAATTGGATGGCGATACGCGCGGAGGAGCGGCCATTTCGATCAAATCGGTAGTAAACAAACCAATTAAATTTGTCGGTACCGGAGAAAAAATGGATGCCATCGATATTTTTTATCCTTCGCGTATGGCAGAACGGATTCTTGGAATGGGAGATGTGGTGTCTTTGGTAGAAAGAGCGCAAGAGCAATTCGATGAAGAAGAAGCTAGAAAGATTCAAAAGAAGATTGCCAAAAACGAATTTGGTTTTGATGATTTTCTTTCCCAAATTCAACAGGTGAAGAAGATGGGGAATATGAAGGACCTTGTTGGGATGATTCCAGGGGCTTCTAAAGCGATGAAAGATGTAGAAATTGAAGACGATGCGTTTAAGCACATCGAAGCGATTATCCATTCGATGACTCCTTCAGAAAGAACCAGGCCTTCTATCATCGATGTCAAGAGAAAAGCAAGAATTGCCAAAGGTGCTGGACGAAAAATTGAAGAAGTCAACCAGTTAATGAAGCAATTTGACCAAATGAGCAAAATGATGAAAATGATGCAAGGGCCTGGAGGGAAAAACCTGATGAAGATGATGGGCGGAATGAAAGGCATGAGATAAAAAAAGGACGTGATTTTTCACGTCTTTTTTATTTAATACAAACTCCAAAACAATAACGCGATGCAATTATTAGACGGAAAAAAAATAGCGGCTGATATCAAAAGTGAAATCACGGCTGAGGTCGATTTGATGAAAAAGAACCACGAAAAAGTACCACATCTTGCCGCTATCATTGTTGGCAACGATGGGGCTAGTCTCACTTATGTTGGCAGTAAAGTCAAAGCTTGTGAATTGGTGGGTTTTGAATCGACTTTAATTAAAATGCCCAGTACGACTTCGGAGGCCGAGTTGTTGAAAAAGATAAAACAGCTTAATGAAGACGATGATATTGATGGATTCATTGTACAGTTGCCGTTGCCCGAACAAATTGATACGCAAAAAGTACTCATGGCGATTGATCCGAGTAAAGATGTAGATGGTTTTCACCCAGAAAATTTTGGAAAAATGGCTTTGGATATGACCACATTCATCCCTGCAACACCTTTTGGAATATTAGAATTATTAGAACGATACCAAGTTGAAACCAAAGGAAAACATACGGTGGTAATAGGCAGGAGCCATATTGTGGGAAGACCCATGAGCATTTTGATGGGACGCAAAGGTTTCCCCGGAAATTCTACGGTTACCTTAACCCATAGCTATACCAAAAACATGGCGGAAATTACGACCCAAGCCGATATCATCATTACTGCATTAGGCGTACCTAATTATTTAAAGGCCGAGATGGTCAAAGAGGGTGCGGTAATCATAGACGTGGGCATTACCCGAGTAGAAGACAAGACGACTGAAAAAGGGTATCGCATTACGGGAGATGTCGATTTCGAAAATGTGAGTAAAAAAGCTTCCTATATTACTCCTGTACCGGGCGGCGTTGGTCCGATGACCATTGCCATGCTCTTAAAAAATACGCTTTTGGCTCGAGAACAACGAAAGTTACAATAAAAAGTTACCGCTGGCACAACCCCCAAAAAGATAGCTCCTGATGTGGCTTTTTCACATTTTTTAAATATTGCAACAAAGTCAATTGTTCAGCCTTACTTTTTGGTCACGTTCTTAAAAACCCCTCCACAGGAAATTGCCTTTTTTTTGCAAAAATTCGGCGCAATCAAACTCGCAAATTGTTTACCAAAAAAAAACAAGCAATCTTGGTGAAAATCATGAAACGATTGACTTGAGTAGTTTAAGTTCAGGAGTTTATTTCATTACTATACAAACTACCAACGAAAAGATTATTAAAGTCATCAAAAATTAATTTTTTAAACGGAATAGAATCCCGTTAACAATTTAAAACACTATCATGAAAAAAATACATATTACAATAGTAGTGTGTGCGGTATGATTATTAGATAATTTAATAGCAATACTGGCATAAAATATTTCTACCGCGGCAAAAGGATCACTGACAACGACTTAGAATAATTAACTTTTTATCTCAATCACCCAAATTTTAATACCATATTGTGCTGGCTCATTTCATGGAATATGATGAAAAAAGAGGTGGTAATTTTCACAATATAAAATTTTGCCTATCGACAACTCAGTATTCTCCTTTTTTTTTATAATTGGGATCATCTTTTTTAATGAAATCGACTTTCCATTTAGACGCAGCGTTCGGACTATCGTTTTTATTTTCATCTGGAGCTATCGGTCTTTCTGAGGGGATTGTCTTTGTAGATTCTATCTTTTTTTTGAACGGAACGATTGCTTTTTTTTCGGGCATCGTCTTTCTTTTATGAGCTGTTTTTGGCAAACTCGCTTCCTCGGTTTTACTTGAGGGTTCAATGAGCTGGTTTAATTTTTGGATCTCGGCATCGGTCAAATCGCGGTATCTGCCAACTGGTAAATCCAAAGAGATGTTGATAATTCGAATGCGTTTTAAAGCAGTGACTTCATAACCTAGATACTCGCACATTCTTCGAATTTGTCTGTTAAGTCCCTGCGTTAAAATAATTTTAAAAATAAATTGACTGATTTGTTCCACTTTGCATTTTCGGGTAACGGTATCCAAAATCGGCACGCCGTCTCCCATGCGTTGTATAAAATCTTCGGTAATGGGTTTGCTCACCGTGACGGTGTATTCTTTTTCGTGGTTGTTTCTGGCCCGAAGAATTTTATTGACGATATCGCCGTCATTGGTCATGAAGATTAAACCTTCACTCGCTTTATCCAGCCGGCCGATGGGGAAAATACGTTTGGGATGGTTGATATAATCTATAATATTGTCGCGAACTTCAAGGTTGGTGGTGCATTCAATTCCGACGGGTTTATTAAACGCCAAATAGATTAGCTTTTCTTGATTGTCGCGGATCAGTTTGCCATCGATGCGCACTTCATCGGAGGGAGACACTTTGGTTCCCATTTCAGGAACAATGCCGTTGATTGTGACCCGGCCGTCTTCAATAAGTTTGTCTGCTTCCCGACGGGAGCAGAAACCAGTTTCGCCGATAAATTTATTGAGCCTTTTGACCTGTTCTTCCATGGCACAAAAGTACTATTAAATTTAGTAAGGATTAATTCGGCGTTCGCGAAATTTTTTTAGCCCGGATTGTAGTAGAAATCCTTTTTATTTTTTCTCTAAAAATAAAAAGATTGGAACTAAAAGCCGGAAATGGCTTCTGCGAAAAATTATTGCATTAAAAAGGATATTATTTTTTGGTACAACGCATCGTCATGAAGGCTGTGTCCTAGTCCCTGGGTTTGTATGAAGGTTGCGTTTTTCCAGCTGGAAGCCAGTTTTTTACCTTCTGAAAAGGCCACCACGGTGTCGTCGTGATCGTGTGCCACTATGCCGAGTAGTGAAGACGACTTCAGAAATTTTTCGGCTGAAAAGTCTTCAATGGCTATGGCGAATTTTTCTTTGGTGTAGTCTTTTAAAAATTGGTGAATTTTAGAATGGAGTCCCAGCAATTTTACATAATTGGAAATCAAGATGGTGAAATCGGAAGGGGCGCCCAGCAAAATCATTTTTTTTAACTGGTTGGGGTAATGGTGCTGGTAATATACACTGGCAATGCCGCCGATAGAATGACCGATGATGTGTTTGGGTTGGTATCTTTGGGTGAGGACGTCAATAAAGGCGGCATATTGTGGCACGTTGAATTCTTTGCCGCTAGACAAACCATGGGCCGGAGCATCGAGCGCGACAATAGTATGGCCGGTTTTTTTGAGGTGGGGCAACAGTTTCTCCCAGCGCGAGGCATTGCTTTCCCAACCGTGAACCAATAAGGTTACCGTTTCGTTGCCGCTCCAAGTATAGGTTTGGAAAGTATGTTCGTTGAAGTGAACTGTTTCTTTTAATGCATCCTGTAAAACCAAAGGCAAAGTTTCTTCAGAGAATTTACCGATCCTGGGATTGCTAAACAATTTGTAAGCCAGTAAGGCTGCTTTTTTCGGATTCCAATAACGCAATAGGTTGATGTAAAATCCGATGGATTTGGTCAGCAGCCAGTATTTTATTTTTTCCATAAAAAAGCCCCGAACATCGAGGCTGTATTTTTAGAATTTAGAAAATAATTTTTTCATTTTTTCTCTTTCTTCTTCCGCTAGTGAACTGTCCACTAAAATTCTTCCGGAGTGTTCGTCGGTGATGACTTTTTTTCTTCCGGCGATTTCAACCTGTGTTTGCGGGGGAATGGTAAAGAATGATCCGGCAGAAGCGCCTCTTTCGATCGATACTACCGCCAATCCGTTGCGAACACTGCTTCGAATTCTTTTGTATGCGGCCAACAGTCGCTCTTCAATTAAAGCCTCAAATTCAGCTGATTTTTCGGAAAGAAAGGTTTCTTCTTTTGCTGTTTCTGACATGATGTCGCTCAATTCTGCTTTCTTGTGTTTCAAGTGGCTACTTTTGGCTTCTAATTTTTCTTTAGAACTGGAGATCACTTCTTTTTTGTGTTCCATTGACGCTCTCATTTCCTTAATTTGCTTTTCGGCCAATTGGATTTCGAGTTCTTGGAATTCAACTTCTTTAGTCAAAGAGTTAAATTCTCGGTTGTTTCGAACGCTTTCCTGTTGTTTGGTATAACGTTTAATCGATGTCTGGTACTCTTCAACAGCAATTTTTTTAGCTTTGATTTGTTCTTCGATGCTTTCTAAATCTTGTTTTAATTTTTCCGAACGTGTGGACAAACCAGCTACTTCATCTTCCAAATCTTCTACCTCTAATGGAAGTTCACCTCTAACATTTCTGATTTCATCAATTCTCGTGTCAATCAATTGCAAATCGTATAATGCTCTTAATTTTTCTTCAACACTTAGTTCTTTTGTATTCGCCATAATATTTATAAGTACTTAACAGGATTTGTATTTTCTTCTGATAAAATGATGGCAAAATTAAGAATTTTTTTCCGAAGAAAATCAACAATATAATCTTTTGTATATCGTTCGCTTTCGAAATGCCCGATATCTGCCATAAGCAGTTGTTTTTCAGCTTCATAAAAGTTATGATACTTTAAATCGGCGGTTAAAAAAGCGTCAGCTCCAGACCGGATGGCATTTTGTATGGCGAAACTTCCAGAACCTCCGAGTACTGCGACTTTTTTAATTTTTTTTCCTGTAAATTCTGAATGGCGGATGGTTTCGCATTGCATCTTTTCCTTTACAAAAAGCAAGAATTCTTTTTCAGGCATGGCGTTTTGAAATTCTCCCGTCATTCCCAAACCAATTTGCTGGTGCGTATTTTGCAGGTTAAAAATCTGGTACGCGACTTCTTCATAAACATGATTTTTAAAAAGAGCTTGTAGGATTTTTGATTCAAGGTGTTTCTCGAAAGTAACTTCAATTTTGATTTCTTCGGTTTGCATAAATTCAAATCGCTGGCCAATTTGAGGGTCGCTGTGTTCGTTGCCTTGGTAAGTTCCGATACCTTTCGAATTGAAACTGCAATTTTCATAATTTCCAATATTTCCCGCACCGGCTTCAAATAAGGCAAGGCGCAATTTTTCGGCATTTTCTGCAATGGTGTAGGTGGATAATTTATAAATGAAATTGGATTTTGGAATCAGAATTTTAGTATTGGTCAGTCCGAGTGCGTTGCAAAAAATCTTGTTGACACCCTCACTGTGGTTGTCTAACGCGGTGTGAACTGCGTAAATCGCAATGTCATTTTTAATTGCTTTAATAACCACTCGTTCTACATAAGTGTTGCCATTGATTTTTTTCAAACCCGAGAAAACAATCGGATGGAAGCAGACCACGAGGTTGCAGTTTTTTGAGATCGCTTCGTCTATAACACTTTCTAGGGCATCATGGCAGACCAAAATACCCGTGGTTTGTGATTCGGAATTGCCGAGGAGCAGACCCACATTGTCAAAATCTTCGGCATAGGCCAAGGGCGCCATTTGCTCGAGTACTGTAATGATTTCTTTTAATTTCATTGAAAGGGAATGATTAAGTCGACCACGGATTTAAATATTCTTTTATGACCCATTGATCGGCTACTTTTTCAAGGAGCAAAATAGCTCCATTGTTGTGTTCGATATTGCGGTAAAAGACCACTTTAACAAGGGCTATATTGGTTTTGGAATAATACAATGGCTTACTGATGATCATAAAACGCTGGTTGTTCAGCGCGAGTCTATTAGATACTTCATGATATTTTTCGAGCGAAAGGCACGCATTAATTTTCATTTTTAGGTTGGTTTTGTCTGTTTCAAAAATGGTGGCCAGCGCAGACGACCAATCTTTTTCAGCCAAATCAGCTTTTACGTTGTTGCGGATTTCTTTTAGAAAATCATCGGGTAATTTACGGTCTTTGATGGCTTCAAAAATCTCTTCATTGTTATTGGCTTGGTTGCAGTACAAATACAGCAATTGGCTTCGGCCTTTGTATACTGGCTTTTCTGTCTGATAGTATTTCGTCAATATCGTTTTCAGTACATTGGTGGTTTGGCTTTCCTGCGCCAAAGAAAATTGCGTGCATCCTAAAAATATTAAAATTACGGTAATTAAATTGACTTTCATTTTTAGAGGGGATTTCCGAAATAATTTTTCTTCCAAAGATAAAATATTATACTTTCGTAAAATGATTTTGCTGCGAAAAATACTGTTTCCATTTGCCATACTGTACGGATGGATTACCCAAATCCGCAATTTTCTATACGATACGGGCCTACTAAAATCCTATACTTTTGATTTGCCTATTATTGCTGTTGGAAATTTAAGTGTGGGCGGTACCGGAAAGACACCACAGATCGAATACCTGATTCGTTTGTTATCAAATCAATACAAGGTAGCTACTTTGAGTCGAGGGTATAAAAGGCAGTCAAGAGGTTTTGTCTTAGCGCATAAACAGTCGGATGCTTTGACTTTGGGAGACGAACCTTTTCAGTTTTACCAAAAATTTCCAAATATTCAGGTGGCGGTGGATGCCAATCGAAAAAACGGAATTGCACAGTTGCTTTTGCAAAATGAAAGACCCCAAATCATCTTGCTCGACGATGCTTTTCAACACCGGAGGGTAAAGGCAGGATTTTATATTTTATTGACGGCCTATGGTGATTTATATTGCGACGATTGGATGCTGCCCACAGGAAATTTGCGGGAAAATCGCCGAGGATCAAAACGCGCAGACCTTATTGTTGTTACCAAATGTCCGAAGTCGATTTCGGAAGCAGAGCAACAAAAAATAAAAATGAGATTGGGCACAAACCAACCAATTTTCTTCAGTTCAATTGATTATGACGAGTCAGTTTACTCTCAAAGTACGACTATAAAAGTTAGCGAAATCAGGACTACTGCGAAAGTGCTTTTAGCCGGTATTGCAAAACCCCAAACTTTTTTTAACCATTTAAAAAGTGAAAACGATATTACAATGACTTTCTCGGATCACCATTCGTTTACACCCATGGAAATTGAGGCGATCAAAAGCCAAACTGGCAATCGGTTCATCATCACTACCGAAAAAGATTATATGCGATTGAACGGAAGGCTTCCGGCATCGCAACTGTATTACCTGCCCATAAAAACTTCTTTTATAACTCAACGCAAAAATTTTGACCAAGCCATTTTGGCATTTGTAGAAACTTACCAAACGGATTTTAAAAATTAATATTTCAATCTTCAGTACTTGTACCTAAGATGGTTTAATGTTCGATAATCTCATGCGAACGGTATATTTATAAATTTTTAGCAAAAGAAAAACTGCTGAACGCGGAGAAAATATAAACAATAATTGATCTCCTTAAACAACATTGTGATTTTATCGCAGACCCTTTTTTGTTGGCATTTAATTCTTAAATGATCTATAAAATGAAAAGTATATTTGAGTTTCTCTCAACGAAATAAAGAGTAAGACCAGCTAGTTTTTGACTATATTTGGCGGTGAAAAAAACTTTTCGGCAAAGGAAAGCAAAATAAGACAAAGAATTTTCAGGTCATTTTAAATAAACAGGAAATATATTATGTGGGAAAAAGTACAACAAACTGTTGCTTACATTAAAGAAAAAACCAATTTCACTCCGGAATATGGTGTCATTCTAGGCTCTGGATTGGGAAGTTTCACAGAGGATATCGCCATTGAATTTACGCTGCCTTACACCGAAATTCCAAATTTTCCGGTAGCCACAGTGCAGGGTCATCAAGGTGCGCTGGTGTTTGGAACCATTGGCAGTAAAAAAGTAGTGGCCATGCAAGGCAGATTTCATTTTTATGAGGGGTACGATATGAAGGAAGTCACGTTTCCTGTGCGGGTGATGAAATATTTAGGTGTGGAGAAACTCATTGTTTCGAATGCATCTGGCGGCGTTAACGCCAATTATAAAGTGGGTTCGATTGTATTGATAAAAGATCATATCAATTTGTTTCCTGAACATCCGCTACATGGTAAAAACGACGAGCGCTTTGGTCCCCGATTCGTTAATATGAGTGCCCCATACAGTTTAAAAATGATTGAGAAAGCCAAAGTACTGGCCCAAACTTTAAACATTGAAGTGCAAGATGGGGTGTATTTGGGTTTGCAAGGTCCGACTTTTGAAACCATGTCGGAGTACCGCATGGTTAAAATTTTGGGAGCCGACTGTGTGGGGATGTCCACTGTTCCCGAAGTAATTGTAGCGCGCCACATGAACTTAGAAACGCTCGGCATTTCGGTCATTACTGATATGGGAAATGAAGAAAGCATAGGAACTATCACCCATTCCGAAGTTTTGGAGGCTGCAAAAAAGGCGGAGCCTAAAGTAAGAAATTTAATCAGCCAATTGATTCAGCAATACTAAGTATTTTTGCTTAGGTTTTTCGTAATGATTCTGTAAAATTCCATAGGATCGAATGGTTTTGTAATCACATCATTCATGCCGTAAGAGAGTAACATTTCTCGATTTTCATTTAACGAAATGGCGGTCAGCGCAATGATTTTGGTTTTTTTGTCGAATGTCCTAATGGTTTGTGTGGCAATCGTTCCGTTGATTCCAGGCAGGTGTACATCCATCAGCACCAAGTCGTAGGTGTTGTTTTTTACAGCTTCAATCGCATCTTCTCCATTGTCAATTACTTCGCAAACCATGCCTTTATTTTCTACCATCTTTTTGGTAATCATCTGATTGATTTTGTTGTCTTCAATCAGCAGTACTTTTTTCTCATTTAAAATGCTGTCGTCAAAATCGGTTGGATTTTCTAAAACCATTTTTTCTTCGGCAATTTTAAAACTTAAATCAAAAGAAAACGATGATCCTTTGCCCACCTTGCTTTCGAGTTTAATTTTTCCGCCCAAAATGTCAATTAATTTTTTGACTATGGTCAATCCCAAGCCGGTGCCGCCATATTTTCGGTTGATTTCTATCGAGCCCTGTGAAAAACTGTCGAAAACGGCATCGATTTTTTCTTCTGGAATTCCAATTCCCGTATCAAGTACCTTAAAATGGATCGACGTAAATTCTTCATTGATTTCGTTGGCCTGTAAAATCACTTTTACTTCGCCATTTTTTGTGAACTTCAACGCATTGTTGATCAAATTCAAAAAGATCTGTGACAATTTAGTAGGATCACCCAATAAAAAGTCGGGTATCGCTGGATCAATTTCTATAGTAAAAGCGTTATTGTTGATTGAGGCCAACTCTTTCAATGAATGCTGAATGTTAACCAACAGCAATTTTAGATTAAAACTAATCGTCTCGACTTCAATAGCGCTCGATTCTATCCTGTTTATTTCTAGAATTTCGTTGATAAAGGTGAGCAAATAATTTCCCGAGAACTTCAATGATGTTAAATAATTCATTTGAGATTCCCTCGGATTTTCTTCAAGTAACAAGTGGGTAATTCCGTTAATTGCATTTAGTGGTGTGCGCAGCTCGTGACTTACCGTAGATAAAAACTCGGAGCGGGCTTTTGAGGCTTTTTCAGCTTTCTCTTTCGCTAAAAGCAATTCGTTGTTTTTTTCTTTGAGTAATAAATTCGATTGGTTTCGAATGATATTGTTTTTATACAACGACAAACTTAAAAGCGACAGGATAGAAATCAGGGCAATGGCCAAAATACTAATGAGCTTGGCTACTTTATTGGCTTTTTGTTGCTCCTTATTTTCTTTGTCCATCAGCTCGATGGTTTTCAGCCTTTCACTTTCTTTAAACTGCACATAATCTTCAGAGCCTAATTTTTCAGTATTTAGGTGCGCGATGCTGTCTTTTAGTTGAATGTGTTGCTTTAAAAAAGAATGGGCTTTGTTGATGTCTAATAATTTTTCATATACCCGACTCAGCGATAATAAAATCTTTGCCTTTTGGTCGATATTTTTATTTTTGGCATTTAACGTGTACGCACGATTGAGGTAGTTCAGAGCCAGATTACCACGGTTGTTGTCGATTTCGATGTTACCTATTTGGTACAATGCTTCGGCTTTAGTGCGGAAAACATCTTGAGCGTCGGGCTTGGCTATAATCTGATCGAAGATTGGAATGGCCGATTTATATTGCCCTTTTGCTTTGTAAACGATACCTTTCTGTAGGTTCAACAATTCAATGGCGTCGGGAATTTTAATCGAGGTGTAAATGATTTTGGCTTTATTGAAATAATTCTCGGCCAGCGAATAATCGTCTTTCTCCATAAAACACAAACCCAACTGATAATAACAAAAGGCCTGCTCGCTAGAAGGTGTTAAAGTGTTGTAAAGTGCCACACTTTTATAATAAGTTTCAATGGCATCATCGTATTTTTTTAGTTCAAAATAAATCGCCCCCAGCGTGTAGTGAGCATAAGCTTGTGCCTTAATATTTTTGGTAGACTCTGCATAATCAATTGCTTTTTGGGAGAAAGCCAGTGAAAATTTGTAATTATTGGTCTTAATATTAAAATTGGAGAGTTCGATGTAATAACTTACACTATCGACGCCCTTAGCATCTTTCTTTTGCTTTTGAGCGAAAAGAATAGAATTGAAAAAAATAAAAAAAACTAAAAAAGACCTCATCAACTACTATTAATTGTTTTTCAAGGCTTTAAAAGTATGAAATTATTTCTTATGAGTTAAAACTATTAGGTCAATAATTCTTGAACAATAACCAATTTCGTTATCATACCATCCTACGACTTTAACCATTTTTCCTATGACAGAAGTTAATTGCGCATCGAAAAGACAGGAGTTTTTATTTCCAATGATATCCACCGATACGATCGGGTCTTCGGTGTAGGCCAAAATTCCTTTGAGTTCCTGCGCTGCTGCTTTTCGGAAAGCGGCGTTGATCTCTTCAATTGAAACTTGCCTCTTTACATAGCAAGTGATGTCGGTCAGCGAACCGTCGGGAACCGGAACCCTAATTCCGCTGCCACCAATTTTGCCGTCAAATTCAGGGAATATTTTGGTCAAAGCTTTGGCAGCCCCAGTTGTGGTGGGAACTATAGATTGGCTGGCACCGCGAGCGCGCCGCAAATCTTTATGCGGCTGGTCGTGCAAACTTTGATCGGTGGTGTAGGAATGTACAGTGGTAATGTATGCCTGTTCGATGCCACACAAATCGCGAATTACTTTAAGCATCGGTGCGGCATTATTGGTCGTACAGCTGGCGTTGGAAATAATCGTTTCGCTGCCATCCAGGTTATTTTCATTGACACCAATAACCACCGTTTTAATCGAATCGACTTCTGAAGGTGCCGACAAAATAACTTTTTTGGCGCCGGCGATAATGTGGGCATTAATTTCTTCAAACGTATGGTATTTTCCGGTCGATTCCACAACCACATCTACCGATACTTTTTTCCAATCGAGATCCGAAATATTTTGCTCATGAAAGAATCGAAACGATCGGCCATCCACAATTATAGAACGATCATCAAACGAACAATCCAAGGGCAATACGCCATGAATACTGTCATATTTGATCAAATGCGCCATAGTACGATTGTCGGCAATGTCATTGATAGCAACCACTTCTATATCAGGATGGTTTAAAAGCAATCGGAATAAATTTCGTCCAATTCTTCCAAAACCGTTAATCGCAATTTTTATTTTCATCTAGTTTTCGGATACAAAAATCCTAAATTATAAAATGTGTTTTGCTGCTTTATAAGAAGAACGAACCAAAGCACCGCTTTCCACATGACGAAAACCAAGTTCCAAACCGATCTTTTCATATTTGGCAAACTGGTCTGGTGTAATATATTCTTTGACCGGTAAGTGCTTTTTACTGGGCTGCAAATACTGTCCGATGGTTACGATATCTACATTGGCTTGGCGCAAATCGTGTAACGTCTGAATGACTTCTGCCTCTGTCTCACCCAAACCCAGCATAATGCCCGACTTGGTTCGATTGATACCTTTCGCCTTAAGATACCGCAATACTTCTAAACTCCGGTCATATTTGGCTTGAATGCGCACTTCACGAGTTAACCTGCGCACGGTTTCTACATTGTGCGACACTACTTCTGGATTGGCGGCCACAATGCGGTCTATATTCCTTTCAATACCCTGAAAATCGGGAATCAGGGTTTCCAAAGTTGTGGTCGGATTCATTCGCCGAATTGCCTTGACCGTTTCAATCCAAATAATTGAACCGCCATCCTTCAAATCATCGCGATCGACACTCGTCACAACAGCATGTTTGATGTTCATGATCTTAATTGAACGCGCTACTTTCTCGGGTTCATCCCAATCGACGGTTTCCGGCCGGCCCGTTTTAACGCCACAAAAGCCGCACGAACGCGTACAAATATTGCCCAAAATCATAAAAGTTGCTGTTCCTTCTCCCCAGCATTCGCCCATATTCGGGCAACTTCCCGAGGTACAAATCGTATTTAAACTGTATTTGTCCACCAAACCGCGAAGTTCAGTATATTTTTTTCCGATAGGCAACTTAACTTTTAACCATTTGGGCTTGCCAACGGGTAATGTGTTTTCTAAAATACTTTCCATGTGAATTTATTTTGCGGTACAAAGGTAACAATAATGATGCGGAAAATGAAGGTACAATTTCGGATTTTAAGCAGCTATTTCCTGCTTTACGCTACAATCTTTTTTAAGGTAAAAATCTTAAAAAAGGATTTCCACTGCAATCAGGGCTAGGCGAGAAGGGTTATTGTAACTTTTCGTAAATAACAACATGCACTCCGAGGTGTTCAAATCGTTTGACGACCTTGTAATGCCGGATTAAGCTATTATAATCTGTTTCATTTACATTAAAGATATTCGAGTCCAAAACGTAGCGCCCTTTTCCATCAAAATTTTGAAATTTTCTTGCGTCGCCATTCAAATCAATAAGGTCTATGGCTGCCGTATTTGGAAAAAAAGACTGTACTTCGCTATATGGCAACTGTTCATTATCCAAATACGCCAGCGCCTGCTCACGGAGCTTGTAATACGGAACATGTGCTAAAGTGGCATCCCAACCTTCTGAAATTTGTCGGGGATAAACCCAAAAGTTGCCAGACACGATGCAAATGAACCATAGGGCGGCCAACGCTAGTCGCACATTTTTAGCTACAAATTTCGAAAACAAAATTGCCGCGCAAAATAACGAAAAAGTTAAATAAATGGGGATAAAGTAGCGCGGTGCCAGCAGGTTTTTTGCCCACAACATATTCAAGGGTAAAATGAGCAACAGCACTGCCGAAAAATAGCCTAGAATACGGATCTCTTTTTCCTTGAAGATGACTTTTCGATATAATAGCAACAATATAAAAAAGGCGCTCCAAACGCCGACCCTTCCAAAATCAATTAGGCGCCAGCCATATATTCCGATATTGTACAAGAACCCTTTAAAATTAACAGCTTCAAAACATTTGGCCCAAGGCGAGTTTCTATGGTAGCCAATCCAGCCCTTTTCGGCATAGTGATAGCCACTAAAAATAACGAACACCAGCAAGGCAGGGATGTAAATAATACTTCTTTTCAAAAGGATGGATAGCAATTGTTTTGGTGTTTTTTTTAAATCGATATGGCGGTACAGATCTAAAAATAGAATACAAATCGAGAGCATCATGCCGCGCATGCTGGTCATGAAAAGAAGGAGTATCCCGCACAGCAGAAGTAATGTTCTGTTTTTTAATACGGCATTTACACTTAAAAGAAAGAAAAAAACCAAAGGAACATCGGGGGAAACTAAAGTTATTTGACTTAGCAGCGACGGATCTATCATAATTAGGCAGAGCGCAACTCCTGCAAATTCAGCAACAATAAATTGACGACACAACTGCCAAAGTTGCCATACGATTCCGATGCTGAAAGGCAATATACACAAATGACTAGCGATTAGTGTTCTGCCAAATATTTCCCAAACCAGCGCCAGAAACATGCCAAAACTCGGTATGTGGCCGCTATCTATACTCTCGGGTAAGAGTATCGTAGAGAATTGCGTAGACCAGTAATATGTAGCGTGAGCAGCACCCAACTGTATGGTATCCCAAAAGAAAGGTCGATCCAATGAACACCATTGAAAACCCAACACCATCAGAAAACATGAAACTAGCGCTATTGTATTTTTTATTTTTAACGACATTAATTTAGGGTTGTTGTTATTCTACAAAATCCATGTCTATATTGTGCGTTTCCTTGCTGGTGATCATTGCGTAGAAACTGAGTCCATAGATCAATGTTCCAATCATCGCGGCCGACATTATGACACTATTGGTTTTCTTAAGGAAGTCAAAGCCCAAAAGCATTATCGGCACTGAACCGCGAACCATATTTGGAATTGTCGTGGCAGCTGTGCTTCTGAGATTGGTTCCGAATTGCTCGGCGCCCACTGTAACAAACATCGCCCAAAAACCATTTCCCAAACCGATCCAAGCGCAATAAAAGTAATACATGTTAGCAGATTTAGGGCCGCTAAACAATAATAAAATGACTCCAGCCAAATTGAACAGAAGCATGTATACCATTGCCTTTTTGCGCGATTTTAAGTAATGAGAAATAAAGCCACTCAAGAAATCGCCAACCGATGCAAATAAATAAGCCCACATAATGGCTTTTCCGGGATTGATATTTTTTATTCCCATTTCAGGAGCAAATTGGTTGGCCATAATGATTAAAATTCCGGTACAGAACCAAATCGGTAAACCAATGGCAATACATTTAAGGTATTTGATCAAACGGATTTTATTTGTAAAAAAGCATAAAAAATTGCCTTTGACTATTTTTTCATTAGACTTTATGGTACTGTAAATACCGCTTTCCGCCACGCTGACTCTTAACACCAGCAACAACAATCCCATACTGCCGCCAATAAAATAAGCTGTAGTCCAGTTTTGAGCCAGTTCCACCGTAAGTTGAGCGACCACCGCGCCTAATATTCCAAATCCGGCAACTATTGAAGTCCCGATCGCTCTGAGTTCTTTTGGTAAACTTTCAGAAACCAGCGTAATTCCCGCGCCCAATTCTCCGGCCAGACCGACACCTGCAATAAATCTTAGAAAAGCATAAGCATTTATTTTATTGGAAAAATCCATTTGGGGTAAAAATCCGCACGCTATATTGGCCAAAGAATAGACCAAAATGGACCCGAACAGCACAGAAAGTCTTCCTTTCTTGTCGCCCAAAATCCCCCAAAGAATGCCTCCCAATAGTAAACCGGTCATTTGAAAGCTCAGAATATAAGTTCCGGCGGTGTCAGCATTTAATCCCATGCTTACAAGGCTTGGAACCCTAACAATTCCAAAAAGCAGTAAATCGTAGATGTCTACAAAATAGCCTAAGGATGCAATAATGACGGGAAATCCGAATAAGTACTGAAGTTTTTCACGAAAAGTAAAATGTCGCATAAGCAATTGCAGTTTGATCAAATATATTAAATTCCTTTTAAAAGAAATTTTTGCGGAATAATAAGCGTCGCGTATAGTATTTTTACGGCTATACAATAAATCTGCAAATTATGGAAGTAAAAGATAGTAACGGAAATATATTACAAGACGGAGACGCTGTGACAGTAATCAAAGATTTAAAGGTGCGCGGTTCTTCTGAAGTGATCAAAAGGGGAACGCTGATCAAAAGCATCCGACTCACAAACGATCCGGCAGAGATAGATTGCCGTGTCAATAAAACGGCAATGGTACTTAGAACAGAATTTGTAAAAAAAGCATAAATAAAAAGCAGAACTTTTATGTTCTGCCTTGTTAAAATCACGCCATTAGTTATTTTTGACTACTGCATCTGCACAACTATGGGCAAATTATATGCGGTACGTACTGGTTGTCCGGCAATCATTCCGGGTTGCCATTTTGTTTTAAGCGATTTTAAAACCCGTATGGCTTCGCTGCCAAGGCCGTATCCTGGATCTTTCCTTACTTGGATATCGGTCATGCTGCCATCTTTTTCAATAACAAAAGTAACATAGATACGGATGGTTTTCTCCACTTCCAATTCAGGTTTTTCGAAGTTGTTACCGACATAGGCTAAGAATTTATTAATTCCTCCCGGAAATTCAGGAAGTTTGTCTAAAACGAACGTGGTTTCAATTTTGCCACCGGAGGCGGAAGGGATTGAAGACCCTTGGGTAGTTTCTGAATTTGCAGTCGAATTGGAAAATACTGTTGTTGTTCCTTCGTTTGGCTTCACTTCATTTGATTGGGGCTCTAGATGATCAACAATGTTTGTCGTTTGCTGGTTAGCGCTCACAATTTGTGGATCCTTGAGTTGCTGACCATCGCTGACTTCAGTTGGTGTCTTTTTTTGTACTGGTACAGCAAGTTGCATGGGTTTCTTGGGCAAATTAGGTAAAATAGCACTTAACTGTATGGTGGTATTTGAATAATCCGGATTGGAAATTTTGGTTTTGTTTGCAGTAGTCCAATGAGTGAGTAGCGTCGGAATTCCGATGGCCGCAGTAATTAGCAGCAATCCGAATAAAAAGGCTATGGCTGTTGTTTTGTCATTTTCTTGTCGCAATTGATAGGCACCGTAGGCTTTATTCTTTCCTTCGAAGACCAGATCAATCCAACTGTTTTGATAAATACTTAATTTTGACATAATAAAAGGTTTTATGATTAAGTATTTATGAAGTCATAAGCTATGTTTTAACTTGTAACGTAAACAATATGAATTTTAATATACAAATTGATAAATATTTGTAGGATAATAAGTTAATAGGCTTTGAAGCAAATCGTTTATCGTTTTTTTTGTATGATTTCAGCCAATAATTTCTTGGCGCGAAGTAATTTAATCTTAACGTTATTTAAAGGTTCACCCAACTGATCGGCAATTTCTTGATAACTCAACTCTTGAAAATAGCGCAGTTGAATTACTTCTTGATAATGAGGTTTTAACTCTTTAATGTATTGCAGAAGTTGCGATAAGTTTTGCTCGGTAATCAGGACGTCTTCTGCAGATGGAGAAGTATCGGCCACATTATAGGCTTGGTAATCTTCTTCATCAGTGATATCAATAAAAAGAGACGATTTTTTTTTGCGCAATAGGTCAATGTGTACGTTTTTGGCAATGGCAATCAACCAAGTATTGAATTGAAATTCAGAATTATAACTGGCGATCTTGTCAAAGGCTTTAGCAAAGGTTTCAATGGTAATATCTTCAGCATTGGTCTCATTTTCGGTGCGTTTAAGCATGAATCCGTATACTTCATTCCAATAATGATTTAATAAAAAAGTGAAGGCAAACTGATCGCCTCTTTTTGCCTTTTCTATATTTTTTTTTATTTCCAATGTACAGGTTTTGAAAAAATGTTTGCTAAAAAGAGATTCAATTGCATGAAAATCAACACTATTTCGATGACAGGAAACCAATACATTACATCTTTTTCTTTTAGTTTGCTCGCAGAAAATCCAAGCGACAGCCAAGAAAACAAATATCGAAAACCAATTAAAATCAAAACAACAATCCACTGGTAATGAAAGGCCAATAAAACAATTGGCAGCAATAGAAACAGCAATTGCGAAATATAAAAAACGCCCAACTGCATTCGGTCGAATGATTTGTAAAATCCAGCAGTGGCAATGTGCCGTCTTTTTTGCTGGAACCAGTCTTTAAATGTGGTTTTTGGCGCCGAATAAGTAAAGCTTTCCGGGGCAAAACAAACCGTCGTATTTTTTCCTTTCGCCGCTTGGTTGATAAATAAATCGTCATCACCGGAACGAATTTTCATGTGGTCGATAAAGCCATTTACATTAAAAAACTCTTCTTTTTTGTAGGCTAAATTGCGACCGACGCCCATATAAGGCCTACCCAGTTTCGCCCAAGAAAAATATTGAACTGCGGTGAGCATGGTCTCGAAACGAATCATTTTGTTGAGAAACGAACCAGCAATTTTTTCATAGGCACCATAGCCCAGCACTATGGTTTTCTCGGCCGTAAATTGCGAACTCATCTCTTTAATCCAATCTTTCGAATTGGGATAGCAATCTGCATCTGTAAACAAAAGATATTCTTTTTTTGCCGCTTTAATCCCCAACGTCAAAGCAAACTTTTTGTTGCCCCAAAAGGCCTCTATGTTTTCCACTTTTACCAATCGGATATTGGCATATTGCTTTTCAAAGGCTTCGAGTATCTCCAAAGTATCATCGCTCGAAGCATCATCAATTAATATAATTTCATAATCGGGATAGTCTTGGTCGGCTAATATGGGAATAAACTTTTTTACATTTACTTCTTCATTTTTGGCGCAAACGATCACTGAGATTGGAATCCGCTTCGGACTGCTTTTTTGCGTTTTGGCAAATGCAAATTTTCCAAAAATGACCAGGTAATAAAAAAGCTGAATCGCAACGATACCGATAAATAAATAAAAAGTAAGGATCAACATATAAGCAGATTGTCTTTGAAAACGTGTGCAAATGTACAAATTCAAACGACACTGAATTTTGATTTTAAAAAAAATATTTTACAGCTTTTTCAACTTTTATTTCAAGTTACGCTCCAAAAAGTTTTTTTCTAAAGCCAATACAAAAGTTCTTGTCGTGGCTCTTTGTTTAAGCAAAAAACCGCTGTTTGCTTCGGCAAGCTTTCCAGTGTCATCTGGGCTCAACATTGTGTTACTGCATTAAGCGAAGGTCGATGATGCATTGAGAGTATTGTAGTGGTGATTATGAACTGGTTTTGATGCTAAATCTTGACCGCTTTGCAAACTGTTTTATTTTTTTGTTGTCTAAAAGGTTTCAATAAACTTTAATTCTTTTAAAAAACAAAAAATCCCTACTGAAAACAGCAAGGATTTGTCGGGGTGGCAGGATTCGAACCTGCGGCCTCCTGCTCCCAAAGCAGGCGCGATAACCGAGCTACGCTACACCCCGAAAGCGTCGGCAAAGATAGAACTATTTCTGGCGTATACAAGCTAATTTAAAAATTAAGATTTATTCTGTTTTTAAAAATTATCGTATAATAAAAACTAATGCGGGGCGTATCAAAATATCTCAAATTATAACGTAATTTTGCAACGTCAAAAAATATGTAACTATGTCAGATACTATTGAAAAAGTAAAATGTCTTATAATAGGCTCCGGTCCCGCGGGCTACACTGCGGCCATTTATGCCGCACGAGCCAACATGTTTCCAGTTTTATACCAAGGAACACAACCCGGCGGACAATTAACAACGACCACCGAAGTAGAGAATTTTCCAGGGTATGTTGATGGCATTACAGGTCCCGAAATGATGGTTCAACTGATGGAACAATCCAAGCGTTTCGGTTCAGATGTTCGAGACGGGTGGGCTACTAAAGTTGACTTCACCGGACCCATTCACAAAGTATGGATCAATGATACAATTGAATTGCATTGCGAAACGGTAATCATTTCTACCGGTGCTACAGCAAAATATTTGGGTATTCCGTCAGAACAACATTATTTGCAGACAGGCGGCGGCGTTTCTGCCTGTGCGATTTGCGATGGTTTTTTCTACCGCAATCAAGAAGTTGTCATTGTTGGCGCTGGAGATTCCGCTTGCGAAGAAGCACATTATTTGTCTAAACTTTGTAAAAAAGTAACGATGCTCGTACGTTCTGAAAAATTCAGGGCCTCTAAAATTATGGAAGAGCGTGTCCGAAAAACGGAAAACATTACAATACTGATGCACCACGATACGGTTGAGGTTTTAGGAGACGGGCAGGTGGTGAGTGCGGTGACTGCATTAAATAAAACTACCGGTGAAGTTATTGAAATTCCTGCTACGGGTTTCTTTGTGGCCATCGGACACAAACCCAATACGGATATTTTCAAATCGTATCTTACGTTGGATGAGACGGGTTATATCGTTAATATTCCCGGAACTTCCAAAACCAACGTCGCCGGCGTTTTTGTTGGTGGCGATGCTGCTGATCATGTCTATCGCCAAGCTATTACGGCAGCCGGCACAGGATGCATGGCAGCTTTGGATGCCGAACGGTACTTATCCTCTTTGGAGTGAATTATCACAAAAAAAACAAAAAGTCCCGAGTAATGTCGGGACTTTTTTTGCTGGTATTTACGATTAAACCTATTTCAGTGTTTTTTTCGACAGAGTGGCGTTGTCAATGAAGCGTTTCATCTCAATTTTTTGGTCGCCGTACAATTGAATTTCAGATTTTCCAGAAGCGTCAATAACGGCTTTCGTATTGACTAACAGACTGCAGTTGGTGTAACCTTCGGTTGTGATTTCTGCATTTTTTGAAGTTAAATTTTTTCCCGTAAAAACAGAATTGTTGTCTAGTCGCAGTTTTAAATCGATAACGTCGCCTTCGATAATGGCTGTCGTTTTCTGATACATATCAAATTTCATTTTGACCGTAGCGATTAATGCCTTCAGTTGCGCGCTTTTACTGAGTTCGATAATAGTTTCTTCCGACTTTAAATTGAGTTCTGTTTTGGATTTGTCATTGGCCATCAATGTAAATTTTTTGGCATTAACGTTGCCGTAAAATTTGGCTGAATCAAAACTTTTGAAGGTAAAATCTGTTAAGTTGACTTCGGCTAAAGCAGTAATATTAGCGTCATTTTTTGCAATAACCATTTTTAGATTGTCTGTGTAAGTGACGCGTACACTAAATTTTTTAGCACCGCTTACTTGCTTAGAGGCAGATAATCGAAGCGTATTGGCCTCTAATTTGATCAGCACAGCATCGTGCAAATTGTCATCAGCTTCAATTTCAACAGCCGACTGTTCTCCTTTGATTAGGAAAATTTCAAGATTGTCTTGCACTTCTAAGGTTTCAAATTCACCAATCTCTTTTTGGGTAACTGTGACAATTTTTGAGCCTTTTATCTTTTCTTTTTGCTGACTAAAAAGCATGGTGCTGCCTAAAATGAAGCAGAGCAACAGGAGAGACTTTTTCATATTTTTGATGTAGGTGAACGCAAATATAAAAAACATCTGCAATTATTTTGAAAGTTTTTTTTGGCAATCAGAATTAAAATTTCGAATAGAAATTAG
The DNA here is from genome assembly GCA_014378065.1 of Flavobacterium sp. Lineage (GTDB taxonomy): Bacteria > Bacteroidota > Bacteroidia > Flavobacteriales > Flavobacteriaceae > Flavobacterium. Next base: position 67,698 of record JACMOK010000071.1, on the reverse strand, counting down.
TCACGAATTAAAAAATAAAACTAAAAAATGAAATCAAATTCAAATTTCGCAAAGGTTTGGGCAATAGTTTCACTTTATAATTGTCTAATATAAAAACAAAATCATGATTTTTGCCTAAGAGTATCATAAGTCCGTTGATCATAAACGGAGGAAACTTTTTGAATTTATTTAGAAAATAGTCATAAACCTTATTTTTATAGTTAGAAATTACAAATGGAATCGTGGTTTTAGAGTACACGCTGTAAATGCGTTCCAATTTGATAGGAATGTATGCCGAAAAGAGAATGAAATTTAATTGGTTGCCATTGCGCAAAGAGGTGAATAGTTCCAATGCCGAAAGCGGATTAACATTGTCAGGTCCAGCAAATATAACACTTTTATGAATGTCGATAGCGATCCATTTTTTTTTGGCGGTTGAATAGATTTCGTTGAATGAATGGCCAAATCGGGTTTTGTAAAATCGGTCTATACAACCCCATTCTTTTACTTTAATCTGGTTGATTAAACAGAAAATATTAAAAATCTGACTAAAATCCGAACATACACCACCCTTCCCATCCAGCATTTTTTGTAGTGTTTGTTCTGAGGAAAGTCCCAATCCTGCGCCTCCCGGAATATTCTTCCGAAGAAAACGTCCTATTTCGATCGCTTTTTCTAATTCGTCGGTTTCTTGATGTAAGTTAATTTGCTGATTGATGTCGAAATAGACTTTGGGAATTTCCAGCACAGTGTTCACATCGTTAAAACAGCCAACGGCATCAACAGATTCACCCTGATTGTTTTTGGATAAAAGAATATAACGCATCAAATATAAAAAAGGATGGCGTAGTATTATTTTTGATGCTTTTGTTAAAAAACCTTTCATCTTTTAGCTATTGTTTTCATTAACAGAAAAGTAGTCCTGACGATTGGGGATCTTAAAGTTAAATAAAATCGAGAATGATAAAATAAAGACGTGTTAATTTTTTAAAAAGATGTAAATTTTGATAGTCATCGGCGACGCTTTTTAATTGAAAAAGCCATACTTTTTGTGAGTATGGCTGTTGAGTTTTTTTCTGAATTGCGACTTATTCTTTGTTTATACTGCCGCCAGAGCTTGATTTTTTACTTAAATTCTTCGGGGTATTAATATAACTGATATTGCCACCACTATAAGCTTTGGCCTTAAGACTCACCAGCGGATTAATTTCAGTACTACTTCCGCTTGTCGCGCTAGCAATAATATTATTGGATAGCAACCCGCGCGCATCGATCGTGCTGCCACTCGAAGAAGTTGTTTCAAGCTCGATGGCTTTTCCGCTCATCGTGATGGTACTTCCGCTGGAAGATTGACAACTCGTTTTTTCTGCTTCGATGGAAACGCTCGCCTCGGCACCGCTACTTGCTTTAATGGTAATATTATTGCTTTTTAACGTGTTTTTAGAATTCAAATTGGCGCCACCGCTTACCTCTAAACCTGTAATTTTTGGCAGGTGTACTACAATTTTTATCGTGACATTGTTACAACTACTCTGATCACATGTGAGGTGTAGCACCCCATTTTCAATGTTTGTCGTGATGTGTTTTTGCACGTTGTCATCGGTTTCAACCAAAATACTTGGGGTATCGGACTGGGCTACAGTAACTTCTAAACCTCTTTCAGCGGCGATGCTCTCAAAAGCTGCTGTGATTGGTCTGTTTTCAGTCGTAATGTTTCCACTTCCCGTAATTCCGCTGAATTGACAGGAAGCAAATAGTAAGACAGTTGTTGCAATTAAGGAGGTTTTAGTAAGTAAAGCTATGGCGTTTTTCATGGTTATTGCGTTTTTACAGTAATTCCGTCTTCGTTGATTTTGACACTATTACCACCTTTAGTAACTTCTTTATCGTTTTTCTTGATTAGGACACCATCTTTATTTAAAATAACAGTCGTAGCAGTACTGTCGTCATCAGCATTATTCTGACCGTCTTGCACATCATTCCATTCATTTTCATTGGCAGGGCAATTTAAACAGATGACTTTTGAGTTTTCAACTTTATAAATATAGTCGCCGGAATAATGCAGGTTGAAAAAAGAGTCGTCAGAGTCATCGTAATCTTGGATGCTACTGTCTGGCTTCAATATGGTTCCGACAGGTAAATATAAAAACAATGTTACCTCTTGGTCTCTGTATTTGTTTTTGTAATCGGTCAACAAATAATTATCTAATATCAGTTGGTTGCCGACAATTTTGTAACCATACTTGATTTTTTCAGCTGTTTTTTTAGCAGCAGACAGCGATCTTCCTTTGGCTTGTTTTTCAATTTGAAGGTAAGGTAGCTTTTCGTCGGTTTTGACAATGTTAATTTGAATCTGATTGGAATAAATCACATTGGTATTGGTCGAATCCTCGGTTACCGTAAAATTATCGTGTTCATGGATGCTTTTCGCAAAATAATCATTGTGTTTAAATTTGATAAAAAGCGTATCGCGAGTTTGCAGGGGTATTGTTACCTTTTGAATCACCCTTCCTTCAACTGCAAATTCGGTAGCTTGTTGAATGCCTATTGATATCGAGATACCAATCGCAATTAACCACAAAGCCAGCAAAGTATATTTAACAATATTTCCAATCGATTTCATGTTGGGCGACAATAGTTTAAATCCTAAAAGCAGTAGGAAGAAGAATGGAATACCAACCGCCAGCAACATCAGCAAACCAAAAGACCATATTGGATATTGGGAATAATTTCCAGCCATGATAAAATCTTGCCAGGGGAAATCAACAAAGGCAGTAGATCCTAATGTGAAAACGCCAATAAATAAGATCACCAAGGTAGACAAACTCGTCATGATCAGAATCACTCCTAAAAATTTAGCAAATATTTTTAGTATGGTCAGGATAAAATCGCCAAAAGAACTTCCGATTTTTTCAGCACCGCTTTTGACTTGGTTGCCCATTTTGTCATAATTGGCATTTTTAAATTTTTGAGAAACCGTATCAAATTCTTCGCGTACTTTTTTCTCTATGTTAGAAATCGTAATCGGTTCGCCCTGCATTTCTAGTTTTTCAGTGGTGGTCATTGCTTCGGGCATCACAATCCACAAAATGATGTAGGCTAGAATTCCGGTTCCGTAAAAGCAAACAAAAACCAACAGCACGATGCGCAACCACACTTTATCAATTCCGAAATAGTATCCTAATCCTGAAAGCACGCCGCCAATCATGCCTCCGTCTTTGTCGCGGTATAATTTTTTTCTGCCGCTAGAAGCAACGGTAGTATTAAAATCTTTGGTTTCCGTTTCACCATCATTGTCAATCCGATAATCTTCGGGCTGGCCCATTACCGCAATAATTTCATCTAATTCTTTAATGTTGATGACCTGTTTTTCGTTGGTATGTTTTTCAGATACCAGTTCGGCAATACGAATTTCTATGTCTTTAATGATTTCTTCCTCTCCGTTAGAATTTGAAAGAGAACGTTTAATGGCATCAAAATAACGGGTCAACTTTTGGTATGCATCTTCGTCAATATGAAAAAACATTCCGCCTAAATTTATGTTTACAGTTTTGTTCATGACTTTTATTTTTGGTTTGTGATTAGCTGCACCGCGTCGGACAATTCAGTCCAGGTGCTATTCAATTCATTTAAAAAAGTTTTTCCGATTTCGGTTAACCCGTAATATTTTCGTGGCGGACCAGAGGTAGATTCTTCCCAACGATAGTTGAGCAGTCCGTCATTTTTCAATCTGGTCAGCAACGGATAAATTGTTCCCTCTACCACCAAGAGTTTGGCGTTTTTCAAAGTGTCTAAAATTTCAGAAGTATAGGCATCTTTTTCTTTCAGAACCGAAAGGATGCAGAACTCGAGAACACCTTTACGCATCTGTGCTTTTGTGTTTTCAATATTCATAATTTCAATTTTGTTTTGGATATCATATTCTACTTTTTTGGTGCTCTTTTTTAATTCTCAATATTGATAAGAAACGGCAGTTTCACTTCTTTTTTTTTCCAAAGCGATGGCATCTAAATTTAGACTAAGCGCTTGTGGAATGCCATTATAAATTACTTTAGCTGAATCAATTACCTCAATTGCCATATACTTATTACTGTAAATCCATGCTTCAGAACTGCCCTCTGCCCGAACAGTTAGCGAATGGGTGACCAAATTTCTGGCATTACACCACGCCCTATCAGCGTTATGAATTACCGCTTTTTCTGTCCTTCCACATAAAATGATTTTAGCGTTGTCCTTAAAGTGTCCCTCGAGCGTTTGAGATTGTATTTTCGCTCTAAAAGTTGTTTGCTTCCGGGCTTCGATATTAACCTTGTTTTTGGCGTTGATGTTCCCGGAGAACGAAGCACCCGATTGAAGCACAACCTTTAAGTTTAATGCGGTGAGTTGGTTGCTTACTTCGATGATGGCATTATCGGCAGCTTTAAAAAAGGAAATATTTTTTGCCGAAACATACACCTTAACTTTATTTTCGGGATTGTACTTGGTGTTGCCTATTTTCAATGTACCGTCAACGACTTGTGTTTTGAGCTGCTTGCACCCAGCTTCGTTTTGAGCTTCAACCCTTATCGATGTTGTGTCGCTTTCCATATAAAAAAGAGTGGCGTTGCGTATTTCTATCCTTGAAAATTGAGCTGCAGTTCTAATTTCAGCTATTTGTCCTTTAGTGACCATTCCAAAAAGGAACATGGTTAGCATGGTGATAATTTTTAACATAATTTTGATTTTTTGATTGATGATTGTAAATCAGTTGATTACACTGAGTTGACTAATACCGGCTTACTTTTGGTATTTTTTTCTTGGATTAATTAATTCGTTTTTTTGATTGATGATTGATTTATTTTAGAAACCGGATATTAAATGGATATTTGAAAGGCTCTCCGTTTGAGGTTTTAACCGAAGCATAAATGATCAGAAAAAATTCGGCTATTTTCAAGAAGCCAAAAGCTACAATCGCAAGAATGGCAACAGTTAAAAGTCCGCCGTTATTTTCAAAATTGAAATCTTCAAAAACGATGTTGTCCCAATCGGTAACAGCAGAAAAATTGATATTTTTAAAAAAAATAATTAATAAGGTAGGAATGGCAATCATGGCCAATACCAATGAATAAAGAAATAAGCTTAATTGAAAATTAATGGTTTCTTTTCCTTGCTCGTTTACATAATCCGATTTGTCTTTGTTCGTACTCCAAATAATGATTGGGAATATAAAATTCCCAAACGGAATAAAATATTGTGACAAAGTACTCAAGTTGATAATGGCAGCAGTGCTGTTTTTTGAGGTGGTTTCCATAATTAAAAGTATATAGTATTTTCTTATGCAAATATATATCTAAAAAATAGTATCTTGTTTTACATAGTACCAAATCTTAACAAAATATTAACAAATATAAAATAAGATTTATTGTGTGGAAAATGTTTACATTTAGAAAAATTACCAGTAATTATGGACTTTTCGCCTAAAAAAATCAACCTGTATTTATTCTTAAAACTGCCGTCGGCATTTTGGTGTGGTGTCCGGGTAAGGCGCATCGACAGCAAACAGTGTTTGGTAGCTGTCAAACACAGCTGGAAAAACCAAAATCCTTTTCATTCGATGTATTTTGCAGTGCAAGCCATGGGCGCTGAATTGGCAACCGGTGCGCTAGTGATGTATCATATTGAAAAAAGTGGTCGCAAAATTTCGATGTTGGTTCTTAATAATAAAGCTACTTTTACAAAAAAAGCCACGGGCAGAATTACATTTACCTGTCACGATGGACTTATGATTGAAGAGGGCATTGAAAAAACCATTGCTTCTCAAGAAAGTCAAACGGTGTGGATGCATGCCGTTGGCACCAATGAAGAAGGCGAAACTGTATCTGACATGCATTTTGAATGGACGCTAAAACTGAAATAATGTCCAACACAACAATCGTTAAACCTAGCCTAATTAACATTTAATTTCGGGGTTGAGGCTGTAATTTTGAGAAAAGAGAAAAATAAAAATAATGAGAATTTTAATCACAGGAGCGACAGGATTGGTAGGAACAGAATTGATAGCTCTTTTGTTACAACACCAGATTTCGATACATTATTTGACTGTTTCAAAATCAAAAGACAAAGACCAACCCAATTGTACCGGCTTTTTTTGGAATCCTGAACAAGGCGTTATTGATGATAATTGTTTAATTGGAGTGGATGCCATAATCCATTTGGCCGGTGCCAATATTTCTAATCGATGGACTGATGACTATAAACAAGAGATTATCGAGAGCCGGGTACTTTCATCAAATACATTGTATAAGGCGCTTAAAGAAAATCCAAATCAAGTAAAGCAAATTGTATCTGCTTCGGCGGTTGCAATTTATCCAAATAGTTCGAGCATCGTGTATACCGAAGACGAACAAACGATCGACCATAGTTTTTTAGGTAATGTTGTCCTTAAGTGGGAGGAGAGCGTGGATAAATTCCAGCGGCTTAACATTCAAGTTTGCAAATTAAGAACAGGAATTGTATTGTCAGCCAAAGGCGGTGCTTTACCAGAAATGTTGAAACCTATTAAATTAGGATTTGGCGCTGCGTTTGGCAACGGATCACAAATGCAATCTTGGATACACATACACGATCTGGCCCGAATGTATTTTTTTGCTGTTCAAAATTCATGGGAAGGGATATACAACGCGGTTTCGCCCCATGCAATTAGCAACGAACTACTTACGAAGTTGATAGCTAAAAAATTAAAAAAACCTTTGTTTATGCCTAATATACCCGAATTTGTCATGAAATTAATACTAGGGGAAATGCATGAATTGTTGTTTACAGATAAAAATATTAGTCCACAGAAGGCCATCGATCACGGATTTTCTTTTCAATTTCCCGAAGTAGAGCATGCGTTACAGCAAATTCTTTCATAAAAAAAGCTCCGTTTTTAAAACGGAGCTTTTTTTTTATAAGCGGGTGAATTAATAATATTTTGAAGCTTAATGCTAACCTTTATGGTTTTAATTTTAGCAAATCAAATATTTACTAAAACAAATCTAAACAAAACGAAAACCAAATAGTCATAAAATTCTATTAAATTTTTTATTTTAACTTACCCTTCTCTCCCCTCGCTATTCAGTACTACTGGACGGAAAGGCTTCAGTGACGTCTTATTAAATTATTAGCTTTCGCAACCGCCTTGACCTGTTCAAAAAAAACAGTGACAATTTGACATTATTCAACAAATGGCAATACTTTTGCAATTCGAACGAAAAAAAAATGTTTAAAAACATATTTAAAGACAAAACCAAAATGACGACTGAAAATACAGAACCGGATCAGGAGATAGATGATGTTACTCTAGAGCAAAATGCAAATGGCGAGCAACTTATAATTGAAGAGCTGCCTTTGGAAGAGCAACTGACGCAAGATTTGGCAAAAGAAAAGGATAAATACCTGCGCCTTTTCGCAGAATTTGAGAATTATAAAAGACGCACAGCAAAGGAAAGGATGGATTTGTTCAAAACGGCCAATCAAGAAGTGCTCCAATCCATGTTACCTGTAATGGATGATTTTGACAGGGCTTTGGCTGAAATCAAAAAAACAGATGACGACGTAGTACTGCAGGGCGTGGAGTTGATACATGAAAAATTAAAAAACACGTTGGTCTCTAAAGGTCTTGAGGAAGTCGAGATCAAAATAGGTGATATTTTTAATGCTGATTTTGCCGAAGCCATCACCCAAATTCCCGCGGCTTCACCAAATCTTAAAGGAAAAATCGTTGATGTGATTGAAAAAGGTTACAAATTGGGCGATAAAATTATCCGTTTTCCAAAAGTAGTGATCGGACAATAATTTTTAAATCAAGTCAACACTTGTTTATAACGATAAAACAACCATGAAAAAAGATTTTTACGAATTGTTAGGCATTTCCAAAGGCGCTTCCGAAGCTGAAATCAAAAAGGCCTACAGGAAAAAAGCTATTGAATTTCACCCTGATAAAAACCCTGGCAACAAAGAAGCAGAAGAAAATTTTAAAATTGCAGCCGAGGCTTATGAGATTTTGAGCGATCCGCAAAAGAAAGCCAAATACGACCAGTATGGTCATCAAGCTTTCGATGGCGGAGGCGGAGGTTATAGTGGTGGCGGAATGAACATGGATGACATCTTCAGCCAGTTTGGAGACATTTTTGGTAGCGCTTTTGGAGGAGGATTTGGCGGAAGTTCTAGCGGGCAACGTCGCATGAAAGGGAGTAACCTGCGCATTAAAGTCAAATTGACGTTAGAGGAAGTGGCCAATGGTGTAGAAAAAAAAGTAAAAGTAAAACGTAAAATTCAGGCCCCCGGCGTTTCGTATAAAACCTGTGGTACATGTAATGGTCAGGGGCAAGTGATGCGAGTTACCAATACCATTTTAGGAAGAATGCAGTCGGCTTCTACTTGTCCGACTTGTGGTGGTTCGGGTCAAATTATCGACAAAAAACCAACCAACGCTGACTTACAGGGCATGCTTTTGGAAGACGAAACGGTTTCTATAAAAATTCCTGCGGGCGTAGTCGACGGCATGCAACTTAAAGTTGCCAATAAGGGAAATGATGCACCCGGCAATGGGATTCCAGGCGATTTGATCGTCGCTATCGAAGAAGTTGAACATGAATTCTTGAAAAGAGAAGGTGAAAATTTACACTTTGATCTCTACATCAGTGTTGCTGAAGCGGTATTGGGAATTTCAAAAGATATTGAAGCGGTAAACGGAAAAGTTAGAATTAAACTCGAGGAAGGAATTCAGTCTGGGAAAATTTTGAGATTAAAAGGAAAAGGAATTCCAAGCCTTAACGGATATGGGAATGGAGACCTGCTGGTTCATGTAAATGTTTGGACACCAAAAATTTTAAATAAAGACCAGAAACAATTTTTCGAGAAAAACCTTACCGACGAAAACTTTATTCCGCAGCCAGAAAAAAGCGATAAATCTTTTTTCGAAAAAGTTAAAGATATGTTCTCCTAAATCAAAAAATATATTTACATTTGAAGTGTTACTAGGAAACTAGTAATTTCTTTTTCATAGCAATTTTTCCCATCCTTGTGCAAATAAGGGTGGGTTTTTTTTGTAACATGTGAAACGGAATAGGGTCTAATTATGTACTTTTACAAACCCAAAACCAAAGGGGTCTAACGGGCCAGTTAATTAAAATAAACGCATGGGCAATATACTTGAAGTCAATAAAGTAGTCAAAAAATATGGCGATTTCATTGCGCTTAACGAAGTTTCACTCACCGTCCCAAAAGGAAGTATTTATGGGCTTCTCGGTCCTAATGGTGCTGGAAAAACTTCTCTAATCCGAATCATCAATCAGATAACCATCCCCGACAGTGGCGAAATTATTCTCGACGGCGAAAAATTACAACCCAAACACGTGCAGTATATCGGTTATTTGCCTGAAGAAAGAGGCTTGTACAAATCGATGAAGGTTGGCGAACAATGCCTCTACCTTGCACAAATGAAGGGACTCTCCAAAGCCGAGGCCCAAAAGCAACTCGAATATTGGTTTGAACGACTTGAAATCAAAGGTTGGTGGAATAAAAAAATTCAGGAACTCTCCAAAGGCATGGCCCAAAAAATCCAATTTGTGGTCTGTGTCTTGCACAAGCCGAAATTGCTAATTTTCGACGAACCCTTTTCCGGTTTTGATCCAGTCAATGCCAATCTAATTAAAGACGAAATTTTAGAATTGCAAAAGCAAGGATCTACGATCATATTTTCTACCCATCGTATGGAGAGCGTGGAAGAACTCTGCGACCACATTGCATTATTGCACAAATCTAATAAACTTATTGAAGGCCGACTCGATGAAGTCAAGAAGAAATACCGCACCAATAGCTTTGAAGTTGGCATTTTAACAGATAATGTAGAAGGACTTATGTTCGATATCACCCAAAAATTCACCGTAGGCCAAACCCATTTTAAGTCGCTCAACGACGAATTGAAGCTTGAAATCCAACTTGGCAATGCCACGCCGAACGAACTGCTGCATTTGTTAACCCAACGCGGTCAAGTCACCCATTTTTTAGAAAAAATTCCTAGTGTGAACGATATTTTTATTAAAACCGTCACCGAAGAATAATCGCATTTATAACTTCAGTCGACAGCGCCAATTATTAAAACATAAAAATGAGCATCCTAACCCTTATCATTAAACGAGAATTTATTGCCAAAGTCCGCAATAAATCCTTTATCGTCATGACTTTTCTGAGTCCGTTGTTGTTTGTCGGAATTGCTGTTTTTGTAGGCTATTTAAGCTCAATGAAAGCCGATGTAAAAACCATCGCAGTGCACGATGAAACCGGAATATTCGCTGACGAATTCAAAAATTCTGACCAATACCGCTACTTAAATTTGTCTGCCGTACCAATGAAAATACTTAGAGACAGTATTACAAAAGATAGTTATGAAGGCCTGCTTTTTATTCCTAAAGCTATTGATAATAAAACGTTGCAGAACAAAATTAAATACATATCCAATGACAGTCCTAGCCTTAGTTTTCTTGGAGATATCGAAGACCTTATAGCCAAGAAAATCACTAAAATCAATTTAGAAAACGCACACCTGGACACGCTTGCCATAAAAAATGCGGAAGCCAAAGTCAATATTAGCGTGGCCAAAGCTTCCGGCGAATCTACCTTAAAAGGATTAAACGAAATCAAGATTGCCATTGGAGGAGCTTTCGGTTATCTGATCATGATGTTCATCATCATCTACGGAAATATGGTGATGCGCAGCGTCATCGAAGAAAAAACCAACCGCATTATCGAAATCATCATTTCCTCCGTAAAACCATTTCAACTAATGATGGGAAAAATCATCGGAACTTCGTTAGCCGGTATACTGCAGTTTTTTATCTGGGCAATTATCGGACTTTCATTACTATCCGCCGCTTCGGCATTTTTTGGAGTGCAGGTCGGACCTACGTCAGCCATCTCGCAACATGCCATGGAGTCTGCTTCGCAAGAAATGGCCTCAACCGCGCAGCTCTACCTTAAAGAATTGTGGAACCTGCCCATCGCTTCCATCTTCGCTTGCTTTATCATCTATTTCGTCGGAGGCTATTTTCTTTACAGCTCGTTTTATGCTGCCATTGGTGCCGCAGTAGACAACGAAACCGACTCTCAGCAATTTCTGTTGCCGATAATAATGCCGTTAATTCTTGGAGTTTACATCGGTTTTTTTACTGTGATGAACGATCCGCATGGCACAATCGCCACAGTATTCTCGATGATTCCGTTGACTTCCCCGATCGTCATGCTGATGCGAATTCCGTTTGGTGTGCCTTGGTGGCAAATCTTACTGTCAATCACAATATTGTTCAGTTCTTTCTTTTTTGTGGTCTGGTTTGCCTCCAAAATTTACCGCGTCGGCATATTGATGTACGGCAAAAAACCAACCTGGCGCGAATTGTACAAATGGTTGAAATATTAAAGTAATCTTCTGCGTTTCTTCAGAAGCCATTTCCCGCTTTACGTTGCAATCTTTTATTTTTTAAAGAAAAAACAAAAGGATTTCCTCTCCAATCGGGGCTAAAAAAATACACTATATGTCAAGAATACTCATTATCGAAGACGAAGCGGCCATCCGCCGGGTACTCACAAAAATACTTTCCGAAGAAAGCGAAACTTACATCGTCGAAGATGCCGAAGATGGCATGCAAGGACTCGAAAAAATTAAAAAATACGATTACGATCTTGTATTGTGCGACATCAAAATGCCAAAAATGGACGGCGTAGAACTGCTCGAGGCGGTCAAAAAAATCAAACCCGAAATCCCCATGGTCATGATTTCTGGTCATGGTGATATGGAAACAGCCATCAACACCATGCGACTCGGTGCGTTTGATTACATCTCCAAACCACCCGATTTAAATCGGCTGCTCAATACTGTTCGCAACGCGTTAGACAAAAAGCAACTTGTGGTAGAAAACAAAATCCTCAAGAAAAAAGTCAGCAAAAACTATGAAATGATTGGCGAAAGCGAAGCCATCAACCAGATCAAAATAATGGTCGAAAAGGTAGCACCAACCGAGGCCAGGGTTTTAATCACCGGACCCAATGGCACCGGAAAAGAGTTAGTTGCCCATCAATTGCATGAAAAAAGTGAACGCGCGGGCTTTCCGCTGATTGAAGTCAACTGCGCCGCCATTCCGAGTGAGCTGATTGAGAGTGAATTGTTTGGTCATGTCAAAGGGGCCTTTACTTCGGCAGTGCGCGATCGGGCTGGAAAATTTGAAGCCGCGGATGGCGGAACCATTTTTTTAGATGAAATTGGCGACATGAGTTTGTCGGCACAGGCCAAAGTATTGCGCGCCTTACAAGAAAATATGATTACCAGAGTGGGCGCCGAAAAAGACATTAAAATCAACGTACGCGTGATAGCAGCGACTAATAAAAATTTAAAAGTCGAAATTGCAGAAGGCCGTTTTCGAGAAGATTTATACCACCGCTTGGCCGTAATTCTTATTAAAGTGCCGGCTTTAAATGACAGGCGCGAAGATATTCCAGTGTTGATTGCCTATTTTACCGAAAAAATCGCCTCTGAACAGGGCACGACACCAAAATTATTTTCGGTAGCCGCAATTACTTTGCTCCAAGCCTACGATTGGACCGGAAACATTCGCGAACTGCGAAATGTGGTAGAACGGCTGATCATTTTAGGTGGCAACGAAATTTCAGAAAACGATGTAAAAATGTTTGCTACAAAATGAAGCAAATAAGTTAGATATTAAAATCTGCAAATTAAAAAAGAATATGAAACTAAAAAAAATAAACGAAAAGCTCCAGCAAGCGCTCATTGAAAATGGTTTGGACCAAGCCAATGACTTGCAACAGGAAACTTTTTCAACCTTAAAAAGCGGCGCCGACTGCATTATTATCGCGCCGGCGAAAAGTGGAAAATCAACCACCATCGTATTAAACGTAATTCAGCAATTGGTTTGCGAAGGCGAAGAATCGCCACGGGCATTAATTATAGTCGAAGACAAAGCGAAAGTTTTGGAAATGGAAACACTATTTGAAAAGCTGGGCAACTATACCAATTTAAGGGTGTACGGCGTGCATGACAAAGGCGATATGGAATACGATAAAAATTATATTTCCACAGGAATTGATGTGCTAATCGGGACACCAAACAAACTCAACGAGATGTTTACAACCGCGGGCTACAACGTAAACCGATTGAAAATGCTGGTCCTTGACGACGCAGATCCGATTTTAAAATTGCGTCACGAAACAAAAATCATGCGCATCTCCAACAGCATTTCCAAAACCCAGCGACTTATTTTTGCAGACCAACTGACCGAAAGAATACAAATTTTAGCAGAGAAAATGCTATTAGAGCCAGTCTTTTTTGAATTGGAAGAACAGCAAGACGAAGAATTAGACAACGAACAACCAACAACCCCAACTAACAACTAAAAACCATTATGGGATTAATGAAAGTATTTTCAGGAAGTGACATTTTAGCAAAAGCCTTACAACAAAAAATTGAAGACATAGGCGTTGCCACCGTTTTAAAAGACAACATACAATCTGCGCGATTGGGCGGTTTTGGCAATATGGATTTGGCAGTCGAAGTTTTTATTCAGGAAACCGATTTTGCCAAAGCCAATCCCGTAATCGAGGAATTCAGAATGAGCATCTAGAAATCGTTTTTCAAACGATTGTATAATTTTAAAACCTACCATTTCTTATGATTACAGTTAATGATATTTCCGTGCAATTTGGCGGAACCAATTTGTTTAGTGACGTTTCATTTTCCATCAACGAAAATGATAAAATTGCCTTGATGGGTAAGAACGGTGCCGGAAAATCAACGCTCCTAAAAATTATTGCGGGTCAAAGCAAACCTACTTCCGGAAATATTTCTGCACCAAAAGATGCCGTCATCGCCTATCTGCCGCAACATTTGCTGACTACCGATGGCGTGACGGTCATGGAGGAAACTTCGAAAGCCTTTCGTGAAATTTTTAGTATGAAGGCAGAAATCGACGACATCAATGAGCAATTGACCATACGGACAGATTATGAAACTGATGCCTACATGAAGCTTATCGAAAGGGTTTCTGACCTTAGCGAAAAGTTCTATGCCATTGAAGAAATCAATTACGAAGCAGAAATCGAGAAGATCTTACTGGGACTTGGTTTTCTTCGCGAAGACTTCGCCCGACAAACCGCAGAATTCTCGGGAGGCTGGCGCATGCGCATCGAATTGGCGAAAATCTTACTCCAAAAACCAGACTTGATTTTACTCGATGAGCCGACCAATCACATGGATATTGAAAGCATCCAATGGCTTGAAGACTTCTTAATCAATTCGGCCAAAGCAGTTGTGGTGATTTCGCATGACAAGGCATTTGTAGACAATATAACCAACCGAACGATTGAAGTTACGATGGGTAGGATTTACGATTACAAAGCCAAGTATTCGCATTATCTCGAATTGCGCAAAGACCGTCGCGTACACCAACAGAAAGCGTATGACGAACAGCAACGAATGATTGCAGACAATATGGAATTCATTGATCGTTTTAAAGGCACCTATTCTAAAACATTGCAGGTGCAGTCGCGCGTAAAAATGCTCGAAAAGTTGGTGCCTGTAGCCATTGACGAGATTGATACTTCTGCGTTGCGACTAAAGTTTCCGCCGGCGGTACGATCAGGTCAATATCCAGTGATTGTAAAAGATTTGTCGAAATCTTATGGCGATCATGTGGTTTTTAAGGACGCCAATATTGTCATCGAGCGCGGCGAGAAAGTGGCTTTTGTCGGAAAGAATGGCGAAGGCAAATCGACCATGATTAAAGCAATCATGAAAGAAATCGATCTTAACGGAGGTACTTTAGAGATCGGGCACAATGCCAAAATAGGTTATTTCGCCCAAAATCAGGCGGCCTTATTGGATGAAAACGCGACCATTTTTGAAACTATCGATGACATTGCGGTGGGCGACGTACGCACGAAAATAAAGGATATCTTAGGTGCCTTTATGTTTCATGGCGATGATGTAACCAAAAAGGTAAAGGTGTTGTCGGGTGGCGAGAAAACGCGACTGGCCATGATTAAATTGTTGTTAGAACCGGTTAATTTGTTGATTCTTGACGAGCCATCAAATCATTTGGATATGAAAACCAAAGATATTATCAAAGAAGCACTTCGCGATTTTGAGGGCACTTTAATCTTGGTATCCCACGATCGGGATTTTCTCGATGGTCTTGCGACCAAAGTTTTTGAATTCGGAAACAAACGTGTAAAAGAACATTTTGAAGACATCGCAGCATTTTTAGCGCACAAGAAAATGGAAAATTTGAGAGAAATTGAGAAGTAGCCTTCAATTTTTTTAAAAATTATTTGTTTAACACCAACTTATATATATTTGTTTGTAATCTGTCCGAATCGTCGTCGTCACAAAGTAAAAATTCTATGGTCGAGGCGGTACTTTGGTACAGCGAAATACCTTCAAACTTATGTTGGCTGCTAATTTGTTGGGTAAAGTCGATTTTCATCGTCTTTGTATTGAGAAGCCCTACAAAACTTCCGAGCACAACACCATCGTCAAAAGTCGATTTGGTATTTTCGGCGGTGCTCAAAAAATAGAGTGTGTCATTTATCAAAACTGCATCGGTAAAACTACTTTGAATGCCTTTTATCTTTGGAAGTCTGTAGGAATTGTATAAAATCGTGAAATCATTTTCGAGGTTGCTACCTTGCACTGTGAAAATGCCATTTTTGCCTGTTCCTGCGTTGCCACGTTGCAAAAAATACCAAATTTCGCCCGTAAAAACAACGCCTTCAATATTAAAATCCTCTGGCTTGATATTGCCAAAACTTTGCATCAACAGATAGAGATTGGTCAGGTCTATGGTTTTTATGGTTTTGTTTTTTGAATGGTATTGAAACATCTTATTTCGGTTTGGCGTTGAACCGGAGCCAAAAATAAAATAGTCATCTTCAAAATGGGTGATGGATTCGAAATCGGGTTTTATTTTTTTGGGAATGTTCTCCACAACCGGATTATCGAAAAGCAGTGTTTTTTCCAGCGCTTTCGTTTGGGTTTGGAACTGGTAAAGATAGGCTCCGTTGTCTGAAATCAAGTACAAGGAAGGTTCATGGTATAGTAATCCTGAAGCGGAGCCGATCCCTATAATTTGAAATAACAATTCAAGTTGAAAAGCATGCATAAGTGTTGAATTTTACTGGTTTCCCTAGCCCAGATAGCAAAGAAAATCTTTTTTTGCGTTGTCTAAGTTTTAAAAATATAAATTGGCGAGGAGCAAAAAAAATTGTAATGGATAGCTGGAATTGGCTTCAAATATTTCTTAAATTTGAAACTATAAATATAAATGAATTTACATGAAGTCAATTGATCCCGATGAATTTAAAGTGGTAAAAAAAATTACCCTATCCAAAGTTGCTACCTTGCTACAAAACGGAGCCGATGATGCCGAAAAGGAAGACAAACTCGACGCCGTTCGCGACAAACTCAGCGCGTTACAGGATGTCATGTATGCGCACAATCGCTACAGTGTGCTGATTTGTTTGCAGGGGATGGATACTTCAGGAAAGGACAGTTTGATTCGGGAAGTGTTTAAGGAATTTAACCCAAGAGGCGTGGAGGTGCTTAGTTTTAAAACGCCTAATTCTTCAGAGTTAGAACACGATTTTCTGTGGCGGCATTATCTCGCCTTGCCCGAAAAAGGTAAGTTTACGGTTTTTAACCGCACGCATTATGAGAATGTGTTGGTGACTCGGGTGCATCCGGAATATATTTTAAATGAAAACCTGCCAGGAATTGAAAAAGTAGAAGACATTACTGCTCAATTCTGGGAAAACCGAATGGCGCAAATCAATCATTTTGAAAAACACCTTTCCCAAAACGGAACTATCGTATTGAAGTTCTTTTTGCATCTGAGCAAAGAGGAGCAAAGGCAGCGGTTGTTGCGGCGTTTAGAAGAGGCGAAGCACAATTGGAAATTTTCGGTAGGCGATTTAAAAGAGCGCGATCATTGGGAAGATTACATGAAATATTATGAAGAAGCAATTAACGCTACTTCAAAGAAATATGCGCCCTGGTATGTGATTCCGGCTGATGATAAAGAGATGGCCCGTTATATTGTAGGTAAAATTATTTGGGAAGTCATGCAAAAATATACCGATATTCAAGAACCGTTGCTTGATGAGGCGGTCAGAAATAATATTGAAAGTTACAAAAACCAACTTAGGGAAGAATAAAAAAGGCTCTGCAATGCAGAGCCTTTTTTTATTTTACAATTTAAAACCATAGGCCAGTCGGATAGCCAATTGACCAGTGCCTTCGCCGTAGACGGTGTTAAGGCCATTGGTTTTGACTACAGGAAAATCGGAATAATACTCGTACCGCAAACTGACATCGAAGTATTTATTGGCGTACCCAATGCTTGGGGCCAAAATCAAAGACGTTTGATCGTAACCATTGGTTATGGCAAAACCGGCACCGGCTTCACCCATGGCATAAAACTGATCTTCCCAGAAGAAACCTTTAAAACCTGCTTTCACGGGTATAAATCCGAGGTCATTTTTTTTGCCGGTTACAAACATATTGGTGAATCCTGTGGTAAGTGTAAATGAATACCTTTTGGAGAGATCGTATTGGATTCTAGCATCTGCACCTAAAGCAAAATCATACGGATCGTCGAAAACATATCCGCCACTTAGGCCAAATCCCAATCGAAATCCTTGATCGTAATTGGTGGCTTTTTTGTTTTGAGCAAGCGCGTTTCCGGCGAAACCCAAAGCGACTGCGATGATAAAAAGCATTTTCATTTTCTTGGTAATTTTCATAGTGTAACGATTTTTAATTTTTTTAATATCATTACCGTAAAGACTTCGTGTGATTGCAGCATGATTTCGGCAAAACTAGCCTGATTAATGGGAATAATCTTATGAAATTTCAAGATTAGATTGTAGTATTTATAACAGACCAAATGGATAGCTGTTCGCATTGGTTGATTTTAAGGCAAAAAAAATCCGTTTTTTACAACGGATTTTACAAAAAATGTTTGACGGTTACTTTACTATTATTTTTTGAGTGTATCTGTTATTGCTGTCGTCGCTAAGTTCAATGATATAAAAACCAGCGTGGCGAAGCGGGGTAATCTCGAAATCGTTAAAATTCTTTGTGATTGCTATATTTGCTTTGTGCAACAGGGTTCCATTTGTTGCGTATATTTTTAAAATAACATTTCCTTTTATAAAATCGGATGCCAGGCTAAGTATTCCTTCTTTAGCATTTTCGGTGCCAATCAAAAATTGGTGGCTTGCATCAAAGTTCGTTGTAGCCAAAGGTAAAAACGATAATGCATTCCAAGTTGTTGCTACACTAGTTAAGCCCGCACGGCCGGTTGGCATTCCATTGGTCCAATTTTGCCGGAATGACAATCGATCAAGACTGCCGCTCTGATCCATACCAACATTCGTACTGAATGTAGGAAAATTGGGTTCTCCGGTAATATACGCAGGATCAATATAAACACTTACAACATCATCACTAACTCCCGAAAATTGAGCGTATTTCACAACAATAAGGTGGTCAAGATTGAACCCATAAGCATTTGGACTAAAGGCGATGGCATTGCCATTGGCTCCTTTCGCAGTTCCTATAAAAAATCCGCCTCCGGCAGCCGTAGCGTAGAGACGAAATGATGTAGTAAAATTATCTCCGCTCATTACTCTAAAAAAATCACTATTGTTGTTGGCTTGGGATGCACTCAAATTCAAAACAAAACTGACAAAAAGATCTCCAGAAATGGTTGGAGTAAAACCAAGTCCGCAGCCATCGCCGTTGGGCTTTATTTCTATTGACTTGGTCGAGGAGCCATAATTTAAATAACTTATGGGTGTTGCGACAACTAAGACATTGCTCCCGCCAGAGCCTATTACAGCGGATCCTAGCCCTCCCGCTAAAGAAGAATTATTTGTCCACGGACCCTGACCGCTAAGTTGAACCCCAGTGTTATACAGTCCAAAAGAATCTTGGAAGAGATTTTGACCAGTTCCATAAAAGGCTGACAAAATAAAAAGGCAAAGTATTGTTTTTTTCATCTTTTCTTGTTTAGTAAAGTGCAGTTCAAATGTATTAAAATTTTTTTAATTTAAGAATTGTTGAACCGCTATTAATCCTACTTTTGTCTCAAAATTTCAAAAAGTGAAGTGGTCCATTTACACAAAGGAATTCTCTTATAATCTAAAGTTGGCTTATCCCGTGATATTGGGAATGCTCGGCCACACGCTTATTGGCATTGTTGACAATATCATGGTGGGTAAACTAGGTTCAACAGAATTGGCCGCCGTTTCGTTGGGAAACAGTTTTATATTTATTGCAATGTCGCTGGGGATCGGCTTTTCAACGGCCATTACGCCTATTATAGCTGAGGCCGATGCCGAAAACGACCAGAACACCATTCGGTCCACTTTTCATCACGGATTATTTTTATGTACCATTTTAGGCCTCGCTTTATTTGTGTTGATTGTCCTCGCCAAACCAATGATGTATTGGATGCACCAGCCCGAGGCAGTGGTCAAATTAGCGGCTCCTTATATAGACTGGGTGGCTTTTTCATTAATTCCCGTGATAGTGTATCAAGGCTACAAGCAGTTTGCAGATGGATTGTCAAAAACAAAGTATTCAATGTATGCCATTTTTATGGCCAATGTAGTGCATGTTTTTTTTAATTATGTGTTGATTTATGGCATATGGATTTTTCCAAAACTGGGCATTCTTGGTGCCGCATTAGGCACGGTGATATCCCGAATTATGATGGTGGTATTTATGGATTATCTTTTACGCAAAAATGCTGTACTCCAACCGTATTTCAAAAATTTCAGATTTCAGCAGATCAAAAAATCGATGCTGAACAAAATCATTAATCTCGGATTTCCTTCGGCTATGCAGATGTTGTTTGAAGTGGCACTTTTTACTGCCGCCATCTGGCTTTCTGGTTCTATTGGCAAAGCCAGCCAGGCTGCCAATCAAATTGCTTTGACCTTGGCGACAACGACCTTTATGGTAGCCATGGGTTTAAGTGTTACGGCCATGATTCGGGTGAGCAATCAGAAAGGGCTGAATGATTATAAGAATTTAATCGTCGTGGCAAGGTCGATATTTTTACTTGCCATCATTATTGAAGCCGTTTTTGGCGTGCTGTTCATTGCACTTCATAACTTTTTGCCTCATTTATTTTTGAATTTGGAAAATAGCAATCAGGCTTTGGATAATCAGGAAGTCATCTCGATTGCCGCTAAGTTACTTTTGGTGGCTGCGGTTTTTCAGATTTCCGATGGCATTCAGGTGGTCGTTTTAGGGGCATTGCGCGGGTTGCAGGATGTTAAAATTCCGATGTACATTACTTTTGTGGCCTATTGGATGATTGGTTTTCCGATTTCATTTTATTTGGGGAAGTATACCGAATTGAAAGCTACGGGAATATGGATTGGACTTTTGGCAGGATTAACAGCCGCCGCTTTATTTTTGTATATTCGCTTTGCAAAACTTACTAAGAAATTGTTACTTGAAAATCGAAAATAGCGATGTACATTTAGAGAGGCAATGACATAGTAATTTGCACAACAAACAACAACTTTTAAAAATATAAAATGATACTATCTATTATTTTGGGTGCCATGCTGCTGTTGGCCAGTTTCACGTTGAAAAACAATCAAAATCAATTCTCTAAATTCTCCAGTCTTCTCAAAATTTTAGGTGTTTTAGTAATCCTTCTCGGCCTTTTTTCTTCCATGTTTAAACAGATAGACGCGGGAAAAGTAGGTGTGCAATCGCTTTACGGCAGCGTTCAGCCAGACATCTTACAGAGTGGTCTTCATTTGATCAATCCGTTACTCGACATTACGGATTATGATATACAAACCCAAAATTATACCATGTCGGCAGTACACAGCGAAGGTGCTCAGGAAGGCGATGATGCAATTCGGGTGTTATCGAATGATGGTCTGGAAGTTGTAATTGATTTGACCGTATTGTATCGTATTGATCCACAGTCTGCACCAAAAATATTCAAACAAATCGGAGTCAATTATACTGATAAAATTGTCCGGCCCGTAACCAGAACGCGGATTCGTGATAATGCAGTTTATTATGATGCGGTAGCTTTGTATTCTACCAAAAGAAATGAATTTCAGCAACGAATATTTAAAACCATAGAAGCTGATTTCAAAAGCAGGGGTTTAGTATTAGAACAACTATTGATTAGAAACATCAACCTTCCGGCTTCTGTTAAAGCGACCATCGAAAGTAAAATTAACGCAGAGCAAGATGCACAAAAAATGCAGTTTGTTTTGCAAAAAGAAAAACAGGAAGCGGAAAGAAAGAGGGTAGAAGCACAGGGTATTGCGGATTACCAAAGGATCATTTCTACCGGATTGTCTGACAAGCAGTTGCAGTACGAACAAATTAAAGCCCAAAAAGAACTAGCGGCTTCTCCCAACACCAAAATTATTTTCATGAATGGGAAAAATACGCCGTTGATTTTATCTGATAAATAAAAAAATGGTGGTAGTTCATTCCTTTTACATCACATCCAGCAATACGCACAACAACTATGGAATTACCTAAATTTTTGCTCGGTGACAATACTGATTTTCCCGAGGATATTTTTATCATTCATCTTGATTATCCTAGATTTATTATCAATCTCAAGGATGATGAGGTCGAGTTTATGGAAGAAGATGAGGACCTTGACGAAGCGGAATTGAACGCCGAAATGGAGGGATTAATTGTTCTTGCCAATGATTTTTATGATCGAGAAATGGAGCGTTACGAGAAGGAATAGTTCAACATTTTTGATACTTTTTCAACAGAATCATAGCAGCTGCAAAAGGTGATATTTCGTCGTTTTGCACTGCTTTTTTGTTTTCTTCCAATTGCTTTATAATTTCGGGATGATTGTAAAAATTGGATTTTAATTGCTCGTCGATGGTTTCGAGCATCCAATATTGGTTTTGCTCTTTGCGCTTTTCTAAAAAATAATTATTGTCTTTTGTGAGTTCTAAAAACTTTAAAATTGTTTCCCAAACTCCAGAAATTCCATCCAGAGTTATTGCACTGCAGGTTGAAGTAGTTGGCATCCAGCCTGATTTTTTCATAGGAAATAAATGCAAAGCACGGTTGAATTCTGCTCTTGCCAATTTGGCTTTATTGATATTGTCGCCATCAGCTTTATTGATGACAATCACATCGGCCATTTCCATAATACCGCGTTTAATGCCTTGTAATTCGTCGCCGCCACCCGAAATCTTTAACAGCAAAAAGAAATCTACCATGCTGTGAACCGCAGTTTCACTTTGTCCCACGCCCACCGTTTCTATTATAATCGTATCAAATCCTGATGCTTCGCAAAGGGTGATGGCTTCGCGTGTTTTTCGCGCTACACCACCCAAATTCGCCCCAGAGGCACTGGGTCTGATAAAGGCATTTTTGTCTTTAACCAATTCTTCCATTCGGGTCTTGTCGCCCAAAATACTGCCATGCGAAATTGTACTGCTAGGGTCAACAGCCAAAACAGCCACTTTTTTCCCCAATCCAGTCAAGTATTTTCCAAAGGCTTCGATAAATGTACTTTTCCCTACACCGGGTACGCCGGTAATTCCAATACGAACCGACTGACCTGCATGAGGTAAACAGGCATTGATGATTTCGGTCGCTTTTTCGAGATGCGCGACATTTGTACTCTCCACCAAAGTAATCGCGCGACTCAATGCAGTTATATTCCCGGATAAAATGCCGGCAAGAAGTTCTTTTGAAGAAGGTTGAATTTTTCTAAATGCTTGAATGGTATCAACCGATTGTTTGCTCATACTTTCGGGTGCTGAAATGCCTGTTCTTTCATGAAGTGCACTCGTATTCTTTTTAATAGCCACAATCTATTGGTTTGAAAAGTAAAAGTAATAAAAACAAAAACAGCATTTTAGATCTGAGCTTTATTTTTTATTCCTGATTTGCTCATGAAACCATCACTGTTCACGATTTTGGCGCAATTAACATACAGAGAAAATTAATTCTACGCCGAATTATACGGCTGACTTGGCAGCGGGAATGCATTACTTACGAGAATTAAAAAGAGAAATACATAAGTCATTGCGTTGGATGTCGACGGACAGGATGCGTATTTGAATAAGCAAACAAAAAAATAGCTTGTCTAATCAATGGGAAAGATAATAAAGATTACGGAATCACTACAGCATTGAATGATTTAGACATTTCCAGCAAATTAGCAGTCAACTACTAGAGAATAAAACCATATTAAAGGATGACAATACAACCGAAAAAGCAGTATTTTTGGAATGCCGTTTCCAACTATCAAATCCATTTTAAATCTGCTGATGTTTCAAAATAATTTAACTCCCGAATTAATTGTTGAACTTGAAAATATAGTTGGACGCGCTTTTCTTTTTTTAGACCAAGAAACCCGAAACCATTACGGCCATGACGAAACCGAAGCCTATGCTTTTCCGCCAGCGGTGGTTTTAAAACCAGCCAACACACAAGAGATTTCCAGAATTTTAAAATGCGCAAACCAAAATGCGATCCCTGTCACTGCTATAGGCGGAAGGACGGGGTTAAGCGGCGGTGCTTTGTCTGTCCACCAAGGCATTGGTCTGTCGATGGAACGTTTCAACAAAATACTTTATATTGACCAGCAGAATCTGCAAGTGACGGTCGAGCCTGCCGTTATTACGCAAGTTTTACGCGAGGCGGTAGCCGAAATAAATCTATTTTACCCACCCGATCCCAGCAGTCAGGGTAGTTGTTGGATCGGAGGAAATGTTGCTGAAAATGCCGGAGGTGCCAGAGCCGTAAAATATGGCGTGACTAAAGATTATGTCTTGAATCTAGAAGTGGTTCTGGCCAACGGCGATGTTATTTGGACTGGCGCCAACACACTAAAAAATGCGACGGGATATAATATGACGCAGTTAATGGTTGGCAGTGAAGGAACTTTGGGTATTATTACTAAAATTGTTTTAAAATTGTTGCCCAAAAATACACACAACGTCTTGATGCTTGTTCCTTTTTTGAATGCAAACGAAGCCTGTGAAGCGGTTTCAGCTATTTTCAGGGCTGGCATTGTTCCGAGCGCTTTAGAATTTATGGAGCGCGATGCAATAGACTGGAGTTTAAAATTTGTACCAGGATTAAGTGTGAAAGTGGCTCCCGGAGTTCAGGCCCATTTACTCATTGAAGTCGATGGCAATTATCCTGAAATTCTTTTTGCAGAGGCTGAAAAAATTATGTCGGTTGTCGAAAAGTTTCACATTGATGAAGTACTTTTTGCTGATACCGAAGACGAGAAGAACGCGCTTTGGAAAATGCGCCGTTCGATAGCAGAAGCGGTCAAATCGAATTCGATTTATAAGGAAGAAGATACCGTAGTGCCGCGTTATGAACTGCCCAAATTATTGGCTGGAATTAAATTAATCGGAAATTCCTATGGGTTCAAATCGGTTTGTTATGGACATGCCGGCGATGGAAATTTGCACGTGAACATCATCAAGGGAGCGATGTCTGATCAAAATTGGCATACTGAAGTGCCCAAAGGGATACGTGAAATATTTGAACTGACGGTTTCTTTGAAGGGCACGATATCTGGAGAGCATGGCATTGGTTATGTTCAAAAAAACTATATGGATATTGCATTTAACCACGCCCAATTGCAATTGATGAAGGGCATCAAAGCAGTCTTTGATCCAAAAGGGATTTTAAACCCCGGCAAAATTTTTCCTGATTCTTTATAATTAGAAAGAGCGTAAGACTGATAATCGTACGCTCTTTTTTTAATTCTCAATCCCTTTTCGGACTGTTCTTCTTATCTCTTTTATCGGCTGCCTTTTCCTTTGCAGTTTTCAGAGGTTCTTTTTTTACGGTTTTTTTTGCGTCTTGACTTTTTGCCATGATAATTTATTTTGGGTTAATTATAAATGTTTGGTGTAGTAAATATAAAAACTATTTTAGTTTTCTATTCAAAGTCCTAACTCTTTTTTAACATTGTTGTTGAAAGTGGTATAAAATAGCTGACGCTGACCCACGTCATCAAAATTAAAAAACATCCATTGGAAATTAGTATTATCATCATAAACGGCGATTAATTTTGAATTCCGTTTGACACTAATGCTGTTGCGCTTAGGCTCAAAAATTACATCAGTGGCTAATGTAGTTTGTTTGAGCAAGGCTACTCTCCTAGGAGCAGAGAGACCGTCCAATTTGTTTTCAAAAAAGTAACGTACCGGATTTTTATATGAAATCACACAAAAAGAATGGCTTTCTATTTTTTTAATGTTGCTGTAACTGAAAGTTGGATTTACGATTTCAAGACGCATCCTGAATTCGTCATTTTGATAATTAGCGTCAAGTTGTGCGATAAATTGTTCTTTGCCGATTTGGGCCACAATACTAGGGTAGGTGAGTTCGGTTACCGCTTCAAAATCCATGGTGTAATTAGCATCGTAGATTTTTTTGGTATTCGATTTTAATTTTTCTAGGTTTTGACCAATAGTATTTAGCGTCGAGAGAAAAAGCAAGATCCACATCCTTGTTTTCATAAAATTTCATTTGATCAAATATAGAAAATCCTCTATCACTTTTGCGATAGAGGATTTAATTTGCATTACGATGCTTTTTTATTCATTTACAATCACCCATTCGCCTGAATTGATCATGCTTTCAGCTTTTTTGAATTTCATTGTTTCCGATTTTCCACTCATCACGTGCTTAATTGTAACGCTGTCGTTGCGATTTATTTTTGGCATTTCGCGTACAATGGTTTCCGTTACCTGACGTTGCTGCGTTTTTCCTGCTTCTCGGTTTTGGTCAGCCAACTTGTCGCTATTTGGAACTTCGTCTTTACTGGTTTTATAATCTTCTTTTTGACGCACTTGTTTGGCTTCTTGAATGGAAGGCACATTTTGTTGTGGCAAATCGCCTTTGAACAAGAACGAAATTACTTCTTTGTTCACGCCGTTCAACATCGAACTAAACAAATTAAAGGCTTCAAATTTATAAATCAGTAACGGATCTTTTTGTTCATGTACCGCCAACTGTACGGATTGTTTGAGTTCGTCCATTTTTCGCAAGTGTTTTTTCCAAGCTTCATCTACAATGGCCAAAGTAATATTTTTTTCAAAATCGGCTACGAGTTGTTTTCCTTTTGAATCGTAGGCTTTTTTCAAGTCAGTCACCACATTAAGCGATTTTATTCCATCCGTAAACGGCACCACGATACGCTCAAATTGGTTGTTTTTGTCTTCGTAAACATTTTGTATAATTGGAAAGGCTTCTCTAGCGCTTCTTTCAGTTTTCTCTGTGTAGAATTCTAAGGCCGCTTTGTATACTTTTCCCGTCAACTCCATTTCGGAACTCCGTTCAAATTCACTTTCGGTTACTGGAGACGTGATAGAAAAATAACGGATCAATTCAAATTCGAAATTTTTAAAATCCCGAGATTGTTTATTTGCATCAACGATCACTTCGCAAGTATCATACATCATGTTGGCGATATCTACTTTCAAACGTTCTCCATGTAAGGCGTGACGTCGTCGTTTATAGACCACTTCCCGTTGGGCATTCATGACATCATCATATTCTAATAATCGTTTTCGCACGCCAAAATTGTTTTCTTCCACTTTTTTCTGGGCACGTTCAATCGACTTGGTCATCATAGAGTGCTGAATTACTTCGCCTTCTTTTAATCCCATACGGTCCATTACTTTTGCCACTCTTTCAGAGCCAAAAAGACGCATCAAGTTGTCTTCAAGAGAAACATAAAACTGCGAACTTCCCACATCTCCCTGACGCCCTGCACGACCTCTCAACTGGCGGTCAACACGGCGTGAATCATGACGCTCGGTTCCTACAATGGCTAGGCCACCGGCTTGTTTTACTTCTGGAGACAATTTGATATCTGTTCCACGACCGGCCATATTTGTTGCGATCGTAACCACCCCTGCCTTTCCGGCTTCTTCAACAATTTGCGCTTCTTGTTTGTGCATTTTGGCATTCAATACATTGTGATTGACCCCTCGCATTTTCAACATTCGGCTCAGCAATTCGGAAATTTCTACCGAAGTGGTTCCGATCAGTACTGGTCTTCCGGCGTTCGATAATTCGGTTACATCTTCGATAACGGCATTGAATTTTTCGCGTGTCGTTTTATAGATGTAGTCTTCTTTGTCTTTTCTGGCCATCGCACGGTTGGTTGGAATTTCTACCACGTCTAATTTGTAAATTTCCCAAAGTTCGCCCGCTTCTGTGACAGCGGTTCCCGTCATTCCCGCCAGTTTACTGTACATTCTGAAATAGTTCTGAAGAGTTACTGTGGCAAAGGTTTGGGTGGCCGCTTCAATTTTTACATTTTCTTTCGCTTCAATGGCTTGGTGCAATCCATCCGAGTAGCGGCGACCGTCCATAATACGACCCGTCTGTTCATCGACAATCATGATTTTATTCTCCATGATTACATACTCCACATCTTTTTCAAATAATGTATAGGCTTTCAATAGCTGGGTTAAGGTGTGGATGCGCTCGCTTTTAATGGAGAAATCTTGAAATAATTTTTCTTTTTCTTCGGCTTCGGAATCTTTATCAAGGCCTTGCTTTTCGATGCGGGCAATTTCGGTTCCGATATCGGGCAGTACGAAAAAGTTACCATCGGTTGTATCGGCGGATAGAAATTTGATTCCATTATCGGTCAATTCTACTTGGTTGTTTTTTTCTTCAATAACAAAATACAGCGCCTCATCAACTTTGTGCATGTCGCGGTTGTTGTCTTGCATATATTGATTTTCGGTTTTTTGAAGCAATTGCTTGACGCCTTCTTCACTTAAGAACTTGATTAAGGCTTTGTTCTTAGGCAAGGCGCGGTAGGCTCTGAGTAAATTAAATCCGCCATCTTTAGTATTCCCTTCTTTTACCAACCGTTTGGCTTCGGTTAGAAAGCCGTTCGACAATTGTTTTTGAAGGTTTACCAAGTGATCGATTTTTGGTTTGAGTTCGTTGAATTCGTGACGATCTCCCTGCGGCACGGGGCCTGAAATAATCAAGGGCGTACGAGCATCATCAATCAAGACCGAATCGACCTCATCGACAATGGCGTAGTTGTGTTTGCGTTGAACCAAGTCTTCGGGTGAATGCGCCATGTTGTCTCTCAGATAATCAAAACCAAATTCATTGTTGGTTCCATAAGTGATATCGGCTTCGTAGGCTTTTCTTCGTTCTTCGGTATTGGGTTGGTAATTGTCGATACATTCTACTGTGAGTCCGTGAAATTCGAATAATGGTGCTTTCCAGGTACTGTCGCGCTTGGCGAGGTAATCGTTTACAGTAACCAAGTGAACCCCGTTTCCGGTCAAGGCGTTTAAGTATAACGGAAGCGTGGCTACCAAGGTTTTTCCTTCCCCTGTTTGCATTTCGGCAATTTTTCCGGAGTGCAACACCATTCCGCCGATCAATTGTACATCGTAGTGAATCATGTCCCAGGTGATTTCTTTTCCGGCGGCATTCCAAGAATTAGCCCAAATCGCTTGATCCCCTTCTAGCGTAATGTAAGATTTTGCAGCCGAAAGTTCTCGGTCTTTGGGTGTGGCGGTCACGCTAAGGGTGGTATTGTCTTTAAAGCGTTTTGCAGTTTCTTTGATGACTGCAAAGGCTTCAGGAAGAATTTCGTCGAGTGTTTTTTCTGAAATTTCGTATGCTTCTTTCTCAAGAGCATCGATGGAAGCGTAAATGTCTTCTCGTTTGTCAATATCTTCAATGATTTCAACTTCTTGAACCAGTGCCAAAATTTTGGCGTCTTTATCGGCGCGGGCCTGCTTTATTTTGTCTTTAAATTCGCCTGTTTTGGCTCTTAAGTCATCGTGTGACAAATTGGCCAGCGTGATTTCAATTGCTTTAATTTTGGCTACATTTCCTTGCAAAGCTTTAACATCTTTCTGAGATTTATCGCCTACGAAAACTTTGATAACGCTATTTATGAAACTCATGGTGTATCTATAATTTCTTATTTATAAGTGTGCAAATTTAAACAAAAAAAAAGCCTCTGCTGAGACTTTTCATTGGTTTTATTATTTTTTTAATACTCATCCTCATTCCAAAGATAATCTTCGTCTGTAGGATAATCCGGCCAAATTTCTTCCATTGATTCGTATATTTCCCCTTCATCTTCAATTGACTGCAGGTTTTCTACTACTTCAAGCGGCGCTCCGGCTCTAATAGCATAGTCTATAAGTTCATCTTTGGTTGCAGGCCACGGGGCATCGCTTAAATACGAAGCTAATTCTAATGTCCAATACATCTTCTATGATTTTAGTTTGTGCAAAAATAATTTTTTTACTCAAAAAGTCAAGTAAAATTTGATTTATTTTTTATTAAAGTTAAGAACGTTCGGTTTTGACGGTAGCCCTGATGGGAGTGGAAATCCTTTTGGGTTTTTCTTCAAACCCAAAAGATTGCAACAGACAGCAGGAAACGGCTTCTAACAATTATCAATCCTTGCGTGGAATCCATTTGACCTCATCGGCATTGAGGTCTAAAGACAACTTCCTTGCCAGCACGAAAAGATAATCAGAAAGGCGGTTGAGGTATTGGATAGCTTCTCCACCGATTGCTTCATGATGACTTAAATGTACTGCCAGGCGCTCGGCACGACGGCAAACGCAGCGCGCAATATGACAATAGGACACGGTTGTATGTCCGCCTGGCAATACGAAATGGGTCATTGGCGGCAGGGCGGCTTCCATAGCGTCAATTTCGTTTTCGAGCAATTCAATGTCGGTTTCCAGAATTCCGAGTTTTTTGAGTCGACGTTCACCATTTTTTAAAATTTCTTTGTCGGGTGGTGTGGCCAAAATGGCGCCTACAGTAAAGAGACGGTCTTGAATCTCAATCAGGATTTTTTTATAGTTTGTATTAATGTCTTGGTCTCGGATGAGTCCGATGTGCGAATTGAGCTCATCTACAGTGCCGTAACTTTCGATCCGAATATGGTCTTTGGGAACTCTGGTTCCGCCGAAAAGTGCTGTTGTTCCTTTGTCACCTGTTTTGGTATATACTTTCATTTGCTTATTTTATTATTATGTTAAGAGGGATTTGTTTGAGCAATTATTTCTACGACCGACGCCACAAAGCGGTGCATTGATCCTTCGCAAAGGTTAAAGTACAAATCTGGTTCAATGCATTCTATTTCCATCAACAACAATTCATTTTCGACAACAATTCCGTCCACACGCGCATACAACAGTGGATCTTGGAAAGTGTCTACGATTTTTTGCGCTTTAGCGATCAATTCGGGTTCTGGATCAATGCAGGTATATGTCCCGCCAAATTGCACCTGCACTCGAAAGTCGCCTTCGGCAGGTTTTTTATTGACGCAGTGCGAGAATTTTTTATTAAAAAATATAAAAGAAGTTTCGCCTAAGGTTTGAATTTGTGGCATAAATTCTTGTAGCAACAATTCCTTTTCAGAAGCAATGCTTTGATATTGCGAGTTAATTTTGTCGACGTCGGTGGTTTCAAAGAATGTTGTCAAATAGGAACCTGCAGAAAAGGCTGGCTTAATAACTGCTTTTTTCCAGTGTTGTGGTATTAGGGCAGCTAAATGTAAGGCCTTGGTTGTATCTATAAATATAGTGGGAATGACTTGAATTCCTTCATTATTTAATTCTCGAAGGTAAAATTTGTGTTTGTTTTGTTTGATCGTCGTAAGCGTATTAAGCGTTTTAATTCCGAGTATCTCAATGTGATGTAACCAAGAATTAAATTTGCTTTCTTTTTCAAAATAATCCCAAGTGTTGCGAAAAATCAAAAAATTAAAGTCGTTCCAGTTGATGGATGGATCGTCCCAAACTACAGGTGATGCCTTGATGTTGTATTGAGCCAGTTCCGGAATCAGGGCTTGGTCGGCAACAGTTAATTCTGGAAGCCTTTGGCAGGTGAGCAATGCAATGTTTATCACTGTTCAATTAGATTTGAAACCTGTATGGTATCGCTTTCAATCATTCCGTCACGCAGTCGGATCACGCGGTGCGCATAGGCTGCAATTTCCTCTTCATGGGTAACTAAAATCACAGTATTCCCATTTTTATGAATGTCGCCAAAAAGCTTCATAATTTCAATTGATGTTTTGCTGTCGAGATTTCCGGTGGGTTCATCGGCTAAAATAATCGACGGATTGTTAACCATCGCCCTAGCAATCGCTACCCGTTGTCTTTGGCCGCCAGAAAGCTGGTTGGGTTGGTGGTCCATACGATCTGCTAAATTCACCTGTCGTAAAACTTCTGTTGCCCGCGCATTTCTTTCCGATTTTGAAAACCCTGCGTAGATCATGGGTAGTGCCACATTGTCTAGGGCTGTAGTGCGGGGCAACAAGTTGAAAGTCTGGAATACAAATCCAATTTCTTTATTTCTAATTTCGGCCAGATCATCGTCATGCATTTGGCTGACATCTTTTCCATTTAGGATGTACGTCCCTGAAGTTGGCGTGTCAAGACAGCCTAAAAGATTCATCAATGTAGACTTCCCTGATCCTGATGGGCCCATCAAGGCAACATATTCACCTTTATTAATTTCTAAATCGATGCCTTTTAAAACATGAACAATTTCGTTGCCGAGCAAAAAATCACGAGTAATCTGCTTAATTTTTATGAGCGGGTTTTGCATGGTGAAAGAATCTCATTTGAGAGATTAAAAGTATGAAAAATAATCCTAATTAAGTTAGTCTTTTTTAAAGATCATTTTGTTACAAAACTGTCCAGTTACATGATGGTTTATTTTGTAATTCTCACCCCTACACCATATTTTCGCCCTTCTCGTGATTTGGATACTAAAACTTTGATCAAAGAGATTTATATAATTCCAATATTAATTTACACAATTACTATAAAAATTTTAAAAATAACATTAAATGCTAATTTACTCTTAATATTTTATCTTAAAATTTAACAATAGTTCATTTATATCTATCTTTACAAAATAACAATTTAACAAAATAATTAACAACCCAAGATTATGAAAAGTAGAAATTTGATTTTAGCAATGGCGATCGTTGCATTAGGATTTACATCTTGCAAGGATGAAAAAGAAACACAAGCAGAAAAGACTGTTAACACTTATGTGGTTTACGTAGACTCATTAGGTAATGTTGATGCAGATGCTGCCAAAGGAAACTGGGAAGCAATTGACAATGCATATCAAATGAGAGTTACAGAAGCGGAAGCCGCATTAGAGAATTTGAAAGACAGAAAAAATGCTGAAGAAAAAATTAACGCGAGCAAGGCAAAATACGAAGAGTTGAAAGCCAAAATGGAAACCAAAATGGCAGCTGAAATGCCGGCGGCAACTCCTGCAAATCCAAAACAACAATTGCGAAATGCCTTGTTTGGAGAAGGAAAAATTGGTGACGATATGAATTTTGCCTGGGTAAATAAAGACAATATCCATGAAGTGTACCAACAGTTTGTACACACTGCTGAAGACAACAAAGACAAGTATTCTAGAGAAGACTGGGACGAAGTGAAATTGATGTATGAAGCACTTGACAACCGAAAAAACACAGTTGAAAAGGAAGGTCTTTCAAGCGAAGACAACAGAAAAATAGCAGGTTTGAAAATTAAATTTGCACCAATGTTGACTGTTAACCGTATGGGAGCCAAAAATGGCGAGCAGATGGAAGCAAAAAAATAACAGAAGCTACAATTATTAATTCAAGGAGAAATGACGATCAGCAATGGTCGTCATTTTTTTATGTTCTAATAACGAAGTGCTCTTTTTTCTGTTCTGCGCGAAAAAAAACCAATCCCCAAGCAAACGTGTCAATGGTAACAGTTACTCGCGGATTATTTTTAATAATGTCCCATGCCCCTTCCATCTCCGCCGACCAGTGAATGTCATCAAAAATCCAAACCGTATTGTTACTGATTGTCGGTAATAAAAGCTCGAAATAATGTAGTGTAGCTGCCTTTTGGTGGTTGCCGTCAAAATAAATCATGTCGTAAACCGTGGATTGGCGTTTAAGCGATTGCAAATCGGAATCAAAATCGGTGACGACCAAACTAACATTGTCAAATCGAAATTGTTGAAATTGCTGTTTCGCAATTCGGCTGGTTTCTTTACAACCTTCAAGCGTAGTAATTTTTGATCTCGGATTTCCTAATGTTAAAGCAGCGGTGGCCAACCCTAAAGACGTTCCGATTTCCAAAATATTTTTCGGTTGAAGATATTGTGTCATCCGAAAAAGCAGTTCTGCCCGATTTCTAGAAATTCCAGCCGCCCTTGCAATTTTTGAAATTGATCGCGTATTGCTATTAAATATTTTTGATCCGGCGCCGAAGTCTGTTACGACAATTGTGTCTTTATTTTGCAGAAGCGATTGCCGGTATCTTTTTAAAACGGAATAGTCTGGCTTTGATTTTGTGTCACTGATACATTGCGTGAGCAAATCAAATACAAAAGGCGAGTGTACCCCGTGCTCATTCTTGGATTCCCAAAGGAATTTAAGATAAGATTTAATCACCTTTAACATAAAATACAATATTATCCTTCAATTTTGGCCGAAAGTTCAAACCAGCGTTCTTCCTTTTCTTCCATTTTTGCAATCAGTTGCTGCAGCTCTATGGCCTTTTTTTCGATTGCCTCGTCGGTTATCTTTCCGTCAGAAAACAACTGTTCTATTTCTTTCTTTTGGTACTCCAGGTCTTTGATGTCACGCTCCACTTTTTGAAATTCCTTTTGCTCGTTGAAAGTTAAGTTCGACGTATTGTTGTTTTGCTTCCAATCTTTTTTTTCCGCTTTGTTTTCCGCTGCTTGCGCGACATCTGCACTGTCTTCATAAGCCCTAAAGTCAGAATAGTTACCAGGAAAATCTTCAATCACACCGTCGCCGCGAAACACAAACAAATGATCTACAATTTTATCCATAAAATAGCGGTCATGCGAAACCACCAACAGACATCCGGGATAGTCCAACAGAAAGCTTTCTAAAACATTTAAGGTTACAATGTCAAGGTCGTTTGTAGGCTCATCAAGAATTAAAAAGTTCGGATTCTGAATTAGAACCGTACACAAATACAGCCGTTTCAACTCGCCACCACTGAGCTTCTCCACAAAATCATGCTGTTTTTTTCTATCGAAGAGGAAACGCTCTAACAATTGCCCGGCAGAAATAATTTTTCCTTTCGTTAACGGAATGAATTCGCCATATTCTTTTATAATATCAATGACTTTCTGTCCGGGTTTCGGATTAATTCCACTTTGTGTGTAGTAACCCACTTTTATTGTATCTCCAGTAATTACTTTTCCCACATCTACAGGTGTAGTACCCGTAATCAGATTCAGAAATGTCGACTTCCCGGTACCGTTTTTCCCGATAATCCCGATGCGCTCGCCACGTTGAAAATCAAAGCTAAAATTGTCCAGAATCACGCGATCTTTAAATTTTTTAGACACTTTGTGAAGCTCGATAATTTTGCTTCCCATGCGTTCCATGTTGATTTCCAATTCCACCACATTTTCTCTACGGCGGCTTTGCGCTTTTTCTTTGATCACATAAAAATCATCTTGTCGCGATTTTGATTTGGTAGTTCGCGCTTTAGGTTGGCGGCGCATCCATTCCAGTTCCTTTACAAATAAATTCTGTGCCTTATCGACGCTTGAATTTTCCGAAGCAATACGCTCTTCTTTTTTCTCCAAATAATAAGAATAGTTCCCCTTGTATTGGTATAATTTCCCGTTGTCGAGTTCGATTATTTCATTGCAAACCCGCTCTAAAAAGAATCGGTCGTGCGTTACCATGAATAGCGTAATGTTTTCTTTGGCAAAATAGTTTTCTAGCCATTCTATCATTTCTAAATCCAAGTGATTCGTCGGTTCGTCCAAAATCAATAAATCAGGACGATTGATCAAGATGATTGCCAAGGAAAGTCTTTTTTTTTGTCCACCCGACAAATTTTTGACCTTTAGTTTAAAATCTTCGAGTTTCAACTTAAACAATATCTGCTTGAATTGGGTTTCAAAATCCCAGGCATTGTGTTGGTCCATTCTGTCGAAAGCCTTTTGATACGCCTCGGTGTCATCGTGATTCTCCAAAGCTTTTTCGTATTGCTCAATCACCTTCAATACTTCGTTGTCTGAGGCAAAAATGCTTTCCTCAATCGTCAATTCGTCTTGCAAATTTGGAGTCTGTGAAAGAAACGCCATTTTAATATCCTTACGCAACACAACTTTTCCGGTGTCGGGTTCGTCAGCGCCATTAATGATATTCATGATGGTCGTTTTGCCCGAACCGTTTTTGGCTATAAAGGCAATTTTCTGGTCCTTATTAATGCCAAATGAAATGTTCTCAAACAGCGTTCGCTCGCCAAAAGATTTTGATATATTTTCTACTGATAAGTAATTCACAACAATTTTTTTTGCAAAAGTAAGGTATTTTTCAGGAGCTAATAGCGTCGTCAGTTCGCTTTTTGAAGCTTGGTTCCCGCTTTATGCTGCAATCTTTTGCTTTTTAAAGAAAAAATCAAAAGGATTTCCACGCCAATCGGGGCTAAAAAGGGTTGTAAGCTAAAAATAATCCGGTCAAATTTTTATTTTTCCGTTTCAGAAAATATCAAATTGTCTCGTCCAAAAGTCAAATTATTCATTTTATCGAAAGCATTTTAGTGTGTCACCCGTTAACATCCGTAAAAGCGACCCGACTTCTGAAGTTGCATGTTCGGCGCCCGCAAGCAGAAAGAAGATTATAATATTGAATCAGACAATGAGATGCTGACGATTTATTCAGATTTGAACGCTGACAATACCGCTGAAGAACGCAGGTTTAGAAGAAGCGAGTTTTTCTTTTCCTTATTCCGTTCGCGCTTTTTCGCATCCTGAATTGGTCGATTTGGAAGACATCAAGCCGTGTTATGAAAATGGAATTCTAAAAAGAAAATTGCCCACGCGTGAGGAATTCTTTCCTAAATATAAAAGCGTTATTTAGATTTTACAAAAAGAAAAGCATCTTTGAAGGCACTTTTTTTAATTTGGAACTTTACAACTTTCATTTATCTTTGAAAAATGAAGTTAACTGTTGTCATTCTTAATTATAATGTTCGCTATTTTTTAGAGCAATGCGTCTTAAGTGTGCAAAAAGCATTGCAAAATATCGATGGCGAAATTATAGTAGTCGACAACCATTCGTCTGATGGCAGTTCCGCGATGATAAGAGAGCGTTTTCCGAAGGTCAGACTGATTGAAAACCAAGAAAATTTAGGATTCCCCAAAGGCAACAACATTGGCGTGGCAAATGCTTTAGGCGAATACCTCTGCATTCTTAATCCCGATACCGTAGTCGCCGAAGATACCTTTGAAAAAGTGCTGGATTTTGCAGAAACCAAACTCCATTTGGGTATAGTAGGCTGCAAACTCATTGACGGTACGGGCAATTTTCTACCCGAAAGCAAACGCGGAATTCCGACACCGTGGGTTGCTTTTACTAAAATCAGCGGATTGTACAAGATGGCCCCAATGTTTAGGAAATATTATGCACAACACCTTCGCGAAAACGAAACGGGAAAGGTTGACATCCTTGTTGGCGCCTTTATGGTGCTGAAGCGAGAACTGTATCTGGCAGTAGGTGGTTTTGATGAAGATTGCTTTATGTATTCCGATGATATCGATTTGTCTTACAGGATATTGAAAATAGGTAAATCAAATTATTATTTCCACGAAACAGCGGTAATACATTACAAAGGCGAAAGCACCGTAAAAGACGAAATGTATATGAAACGATTTCGTGAAGCCATGCATTTTTTCTACAAAAAGCATTTTAAGGTGTCTTTTTTCTTCGATATTTTTATGAAAATGGGTATCTTCTTTTTTTCGATTGTCAAGAAAAACCAGGCGGTAGGAAATTCAAGAAAAATAGAGAAATACTTACTCATTTCGCTGGAGGAAAACCTACGCATAAAAGTTGAAAACTTGTTAGGAAAAAAAGTACAACGACTCGATGCTGCAACAAAAAATAGTATAAATTCGCTAACAGAGGGTTCGAAGCAGCATGTGGAAATGATTTTTGACAATAACCATTTAAGTTTTAAATTCATTATTGAAAGTATGGAAGCGCTAAAGAATTTGGGTTTGACGTTTAAGATTTTACCTCAAAATGCTTCTTTCACGATTGGCAGCAACAATAGCAATGACAAAGGCGAAGTGGTACAAATTTGAGTTTAGACCCAAATCACCACATCATTAAAATTTATATAATTCGCGATAAAAGCTAAAATAAATAGTTAATTTCGCAAACAGAAAATAGAAATATACCTTTAGGTTAACAATATGGCAAGATTTGAATTGAAGCTTCCAAAAATGGGAGAAAGTGTTGCTGAAGCAACCATTACCAATTGGCTCAAAGCGGTAGGCGATAGAATCGAAATGGACGAGGCAGTGCTTGAAATTGCAACAGACAAAGTAGATAGTGAAGTGCCTTCGGAAGTTGCAGGTATTTTGGTAGAACAACTTTTCGGCAAAGACGATCTCGTACAGGTGGGACAAACCATCGCTATCATTGAAACAGACGGTGTCGTTACTGCTGCATCGGCAACAATCGAGACGCCAGCAGCGATCGAAGTGGCGCCCGTTTCTGTAATACTCAAAACCACAGAATCCGTTAAAGACTATGTGGCTGCGCCAACACCTGCTGCTTCGCAAGATTTCTCAAACTCCGATAAGTTCTTTTCTCCTTTGGTTAAAAATATTGCCAAAGAAGAAGGCATTTCTTTAGCGCAGTTGGAATCCATTTCAGGTTCCGGAAATGAAGGTCGCGTAACTAAAAACGATTTGTTGGATTACATCGCCAATCGAAGCAAAGTTGTAGAGGCCACTCCTTCAGTGGTTTCTAATTCTGCAGCTGCTGCTCCTGTGCCGGTCGCAACAGTGCAAGCGGCACCGCAGACGCCAGCAGCCAGTCCAGAACCGCAGCCTTTTAACCCTGCTCCGAAAGCCGTTCCGGTTTCGATCAACGGCCAAGACGAAATTATTGAAATGGACCGCATGCGCAAGTTAATCTCAGGCTACATGGTGGCTTCGCTTCAAACATCGGCGCATGTGCAGTCTTTTATAGAAGTAGATGTCACCACCATATGGGACTGGCGAGAAAAAAATAAAAACGCTTTTGAAAAACGAGAAGGAGAAAAGCTGACATTTACCCCCATATTTATGGAGATTGTAGCCAAAGCCCTCAAAGACTTTCCGATGATGAATATAGCTGTCGATGGCGATTACATCATCAAAAAGAAAAACATTAATTTGGGGATGGCTGCGGCTTTACCCAATGGCAATTTGATTGTTCCAGTCATTAAAAATGCCGATCAACTGAATTTACTCGGAATGGCAAAAGCCGTCAACGACTTAGGCAATCGCGCCAAAGCCGGAAAGCTAAAACCAGACGATACGCAAGGCGGAACCTATACCGTTACGAACGTGGGTACTTTCGGAAGTGTTTTCGGGACGCCCATCATCAACCAGCCGCAAGTTGGAATTCTAGCTTTAGGAGCTATTCGTAAAGTTCCTGCTGTGATTGAAACCCCTGAAGGCGATTTCATCGGTATCCGCAAAAAAATGTTTTTATCGCACAGTTACGATCACAGGGTAGTAGATGGCGCGCTTGGCGGAAGTTTTGTCAAAAGAGTGGCCGAATACATGGAAGCCTTTGACGAAAATAAAAGTTTCTAAAATAAACAAATATACTTACAGAAGCCGACAGCCTGAAACTGTCGGCTTTTTTAATGTACAGCACAAACTTTAATTAGCAAATTTGGGCTTTAAACTTTACATTTACGACCTTACAAAAAAATGATAATGGAACTAAAATTAAACAAACCCATCTGCTTTTTCGACCTTGAAACCACCGGAATTGAAGTGGCCAAAGATCGAATCGTAGAAATCTCAATATTTAAAGTTTATCCCAATGGGAACAAAGAAAGCAAGACTTGGCTCGTCAATCCTGAAATGGTAATTCCTGCTCAGGTCATTGCCGTTCACGGCATCACCAATGAAAAAGTTGCCAATGAGCCTAGTTTTAAAGAGATCGCCACTCAGATTTACAACATGATCAAGGATTCGGATTTGGGCGGATTCAATTCAGATCGTTTTGATATTCCGTTATTAGCTGAAGAATTGCTTCGCGCTGGGGTTGACTTTGACATGAAAAGTAGAGTTTCTGTGGATGTGCAAACTATTTTTCACAAAATGGAGGAGCGTACTTTGGGAGCAGCACTTAAATTTTATTGCGGAAAAACGCTGGAGAACGCCCATTCTGCCGAAGCCGATACGATGGCCACCTATGAAATCTTAAAAGCCCAACTTGAACGCTACCCCGAACTCGAAAATGACATGAAGTCGTTGGCTGAGTTTACCACACGAAAACGCTCGGCAGACTTTGCCGGTTTTATCGCTTATGATAAAGATGGAGAGGAAGTTTTTTCGTTTGGAAAACACAAAGGCGTTAAAGTTGATAAAGTATTAGAAGACGAACCGGGTTACTTTGGCTGGATCCAGAATGCCGATTTTCCTTTGTATACAAAAAAAGTCTTAACGGCAATTAAGCTTCGGAAACTGAACAATAAATTGACTTAAGGACTCACTAGCCCCGATAGCAGCGGCATCCTTTTGCATGCCAGTCGTTTAAAAGCAATCCAATAGATTGTTACATTAAAGAGCCATGCAACTTCGGTGCAGCAAAGCAAAAGATAAAGCGAATAGCGGGAAAAAGCTTCCATAAAAAATGAAAATAATCTGCATCGGTCGGAATTATACCAACCACATAGAAGAACTACAAAATGAACGCCCTGAAGAACCCGTGGTGTTTTTAAAACCAGATTCGGCCATCTTGCTGAAGCAGCATCCGTTTGTGATTCCGGAATTTTCGAACGACATTCATCATGAAATTGAACTCATTGTGCGCATCAATAAAGTAGGTAAATACATTGCACCCAAATTTGCACACAACTATTATGACGAGATTGGCGTGGGAATTGATTTTACCGCGCGCGATTTGCAGCAAAAATTAAAAGACAAGGGTTTACCATGGGAAAAAGCAAAGGCTTTTGACGGTTCAGCGGTGATTGGTGACTTTATGTCGAAAAAAATTTTTAGTTCGGTAGAAAGTCTTAATTTTGAACTTACAAATAACGGAAAAATCGTTCAAAAAGGAAATTCTAGTTTGATGTTGTGGAAAATTGACGAACTAATTTCATATGTTTCTCAATTTTTTACTTTAAAGATTGGTGATGTTATTTTTACGGGCACTCCAGAAGGTGTTGCATCAGTAAAACCCAACGATGTGTTGGAAGGATTTTTAGAGAATACGAAACTATTTAGAATACAAATAAAATAATGGCCTTAAACTACAACCTATCAAAAGTATACGCACTTTCAGACAATGATCCGGAATTCGTAAATCAAATCATCACCCTTTTTGTTACCGAAGTTCCGTTAGATTTGCTTCAGATCAAACTCGGGATCAAAACCAAAGACCATAAATTGGCTTACAGTTACGCCCACAAAATAAAGCCGTCGCTAGATTTACTGGGTATGACCGTCGCTTTTGAAGAAATTCTTCAAATCGAAGCT
This sequence comes from Flavobacterium sp., assembly GCA_014378065.1. Classification (GTDB taxonomy): domain Bacteria; phylum Bacteroidota; class Bacteroidia; order Flavobacteriales; family Flavobacteriaceae; genus Flavobacterium. Next base: position 27,071 of record JACMOK010000071.1, on the reverse strand, counting down.
TGGACAAAAGCGGAAGGCAAACGCAAAGAAATCAATGCTACATTCGATAGCGTCGAATCTCAAATTGAAAAAGCCGTAAAAGAAATCACAAAGGATTTTAGCCTGTAGTAGCTTTTTCCTGCTGTGCGTTTTATCTTTAGCGCCGAACCCCGGCACAAAAGGATGCCACTGCCATCAGGGCTAGTAGCCGATCATGTCAAAACCATAACAAATTTGCGCCGTCGTGGCATAACAATACCGATATGAAAGCAACGATTGTGACCATTGGCGATGAAATTTTAATTGGCCAAATCGTCGATACCAATTCGGGTTTTATAGCCCAGTCTTTAGATAAAATTGGCGTGGCTGTTCACGAAATAATCTCGATTTCTGACGACAAGCAACATATTTTAGACACTTTTGCCCGACTCCAGAACCAAGTCGATTTAGTGGTCGTTACCGGAGGACTCGGGCCCACAAAGGACGATATTACCAAACATACTTTTTGTGATTACTTTGAGGATACGCTGGTTCGGAATCAAGAAGTCGAAGATCATATCGTAGCACTTTTTGAGAAAGTATTAAAAATTCCGGCTGCACAAGTCAACAAAGACCAAGCACTAGTTCCGTCGCAGTGTCAAATACTCAAGAACGAGAATGGCACGGCACCAGGTATGTGGATGAAAAAACAGAACACTGTCTTTATTTCATTACCGGGAGTTCCTTATGAAATGAAAGCGATAGTAACTGGTAGCATAATTCCGAAAATCGCAGCCGAATACCAGCGGCCTTATATCATTCACAAAACCATTCTGACCTACGGAGAAGGCGAAAGTCGTATCGCCGAGCGCATCGAAGCTTGGGAAAACAGGCTTCCTGCTTTTATAAAACTGGCGTACTTGCCCCATCCGGGAAAAGTACGATTGAGACTTAGCGCGAGAGGTACTGATAAGGAGGTTTTAGAGCGAGCAATTGCCGAAAACGTCACGACCTTGACCCAGCTTATCGGCGATATCATCACCGGGTTTGAGGAATCTGAAACCCTTGAGGTTGTTTTGGGAAGACTATTGACACAGCAGAGCAAAACAGTCGCAACTGCAGAAAGTTGCACAGGCGGCAAAATAGCAGCCGTTTTAAGCGCGATTCCTAGTGCATCAAATTATTTTAAAGGCAGTGTTGTGGCGTACAGTATAGCAGCCAAAATTAGTGTGCTCGGGATTGAAGCGGCACTGATTGCAGAACATGGAGTGGTGAGCAGGGAAGTGGCCATTCAAATGGCACTGAACATTCAAAAAATGATGAAAACCGATTATGCCATAGCTACGACGGGGAATGCAGGTCCTTCCAAAGGCGACTCGACTGCGGCATTGGGCACTGTTTTTATTGCGCTAGCCACACCAAAAGAAGTATGCGTTCAGGAATATACTTTTGGTCAACCGCGTGAGAAAGTGATTGATAGGGCGGTAAATAAAAGCATGGAATTATTGCAGAAAGAAATTTTAAAAAATCTACTTTAATTATTTTGCATAATAGGTTTATTTTTCTTTTCTTTGCACCCTCGATTTGAGTAACGATAAAAGATAAGCATAATGTCAAGAGTTTGTGACCTTACAGGTAAAAGAGCAATGGTGGGAAATAATGTTTCTCACGCGATGAATAAAACCAAAAGAAAGTTTTCGGTAAACTTACTAAAAAAACGTTTTTACCTTCCTGAAGAAGACAGATGGATTACGCTGAGAGTAGCCGCATCTACAATAAAAACAATCAACAAAAATGGAATCGCTGCTGTGTTGAAAAAAGCACAGTTAGAAGGATTTATTAAATAATCCATTCCTAAAAACTATATAGCAAGATGGCAAAGAAAGGCAACAGAATTCAGGTAATTTTAGAATGTACCGAACACAAAACTTCAGGTGTTCCGGGAACTTCAAGATACATCACCACCAAGAATAAAAAGAATACTCCAGACCGTTTGGAAATTAAAAAATTCAACCCAATCTTGAAACGAGTAACAGTACACAAAGAAATTAAATAATAATCAGAGATCTATCAATCTCAAATGGCTTTTTTTGAGATTTAAATGGGTCTTGAATTGCACATTTAGAGAGTTATCAAAATTTAAAATATTTGAATTATGGCAAAGAAAACCGTTGCATCGTTACAAACAGCCTCAAAAAGATTATCGAAAGCCATCAAAATGGTAAAATCTCCTAAGACCGGTGCCTACACGTTCGTTGAATCGATTATGTCCCCTGAAGCAGTCGATGAGTTCTTGAAAAAGAAATAATATAAATTTCATTATACAGAAAAGCTACTTTCATTCGGAAGTAGCTTTTTTATTTTTTATATTTACGCAGTTTTTACGGCGATTTATTATAAGTCTAGGCTTTTAGTGCGTTTTTTTGAAATTACTTTTGACTTTCGTGAATGGTTGTGACAATGTTCAAAACCCATCCCCTGAAATGTAGGAACACTATATTTGGTCTAGCCATCTCGCTCTCGAGTCCGCCTTTAAGGGAGGCCAACAGCATTTACATCAATAAACGAATTTAGACAATGTCATTTTTTAAAAGAATATTTTCCTCCGAAAAAAAAGAGACCCTAGATAAAGGTCTTGAAAAATCAAAGACCACCTTCTTTTCCAAACTTACCAAAGCAGTTGCAGGCAAATCTAAAGTTGATGAAGAAGTACTTGATAATCTCGAAGAAATTCTTGTGGCATCCGATGTAGGTGTCAATACGACCCTGAAAATAATTACCAGAATCGAAAAACGCGTTGCTGAAGACAAATACCTCGGAACCGATGAACTCAACCAAATTTTGCGTGACGAAATTTCAGGATTGCTTTCTGAAAGCAACATGGGAGAGGCTACTGAATTTGTAATTCCAACCCCAACGAAACCTTATGTTTTGATGGTTGTAGGTGTTAATGGAGTTGGAAAAACCACGACTATCGGGAAATTGGCCTATCAATTTAAAAAGCAAGGCTACACCGTTGTTTTAGGTGCAGCCGATACTTTTCGCGCGGCGGCAATTGACCAATTACAAGTCTGGGCGGATCGCGTAGGTGTTCCTCTGGTAAAACAACAAATGGGAAGTGATCCGGCCTCAGTTGCTTTTGATACGTTGCAAAGCGCAGTCGCACAGGAAGCTGATATAGTAATCATTGATACTGCAGGTCGTTTGCACAACAAACTCAATTTGATGAATGAACTCACAAAAGTAAAACGGGTTATGCAAAAGGTAGTCGGAGATGCGCCACACGATGTGCTGTTGGTTTTGGACGGCTCAACCGGACAAAATGCATTTGAACAAGCCAAACAGTTTACGGCTGCGACCGAAGTCACGTCCTTGGCGGTGACAAAACTAGACGGAACTGCAAAAGGAGGCGTCGTGATTGGAATTTCCGATCAATTCAAGATTCCGGTCAAATATATTGGCGTGGGAGAAGGATTAGAAGACTTACAGGTCTTTAATAAATATGAGTTTGTAGATTCCTTTTTTAAATAGTAGCGAAGCGTATGGACAACGAATCTGAAAGTTGTCATTGCCTCGTAATGCAATTTGTTAGTTGTACAGCGCATTTATTTTTTGCCACAACTCATTGTCAAACCCTGATAGTGCAAAGGTAGGATTTGCAGGATCAGAAACATCACCCATCCGGATGACTACCATTTTTTTGTTTGGGATTACATAAATTTTTTGATCGTTTTTTCCTAAAGCCATAAACAGATCATTGGGGCCAGAAGGAATTATGCTTCCCGAAAATTGAAACTGAGTTTGAGGCAAATGATAACTCGTTTTGCCATTGAGCCACCACAAATAACCATAACTTTGATTGATAGTTTGAGATGTATTGGTTGCTTCCTCAAAATAATTTTTTGAAACGATTTGTGTGGTTTCCCATTTTCCTTGATTCAACATTAATAGTCCAAAACGCGCCATACTTCGCGTAGTGCTCCAATAGACAATATTGTTTCCTGATTTAAACCAGCTTCCTGTCATGCCAATTTTGTCTCGAAGTTTGCTATTGAAATAATTGGTCCAGGTTTGACCACTCGCTGCGGCAACGACATCCTGCAATTTTACATATACGTTATGGTATGCCCAACGCGTTCCGGCATCTGCAACATAGGTTAGACTTGCCGGATCAAAATCATCCGTACTGTCATTCAACCCAGAGGTCATCGTTAACAAATTTCTGCAAGTAATGAGGTTTTCTTTTGCAAGTGTTTCGCTTGTCCAAGCTGTTCCAATATACTGCGACACTTTATCATTAAGCGCTAATAAATTTTCGTCTTGTGCAATCCCACAGATGGTTGAAGTTAAAGTTTTACCGGCGCTGGCCCAGTACCAAGGTGAAGTAGAGGTGTGGCCATTAAAATAGTTTTCCATAACTATTTTTCCATTAACTAGAATTATAAAGCCTTTGGTGTGTTTCGATTCTAAAAAATCGAGTAGGGGTTGCACTGCGCCGGAATTCCAATTTAAATCGGTTATGGTTTTCGTTTCCCAAATTTCTCCGTTCAACGGGGGGAAATAAAAGCTTTCTGTTGGGATAGGCGCTGGCGTGGTCACCTGTGAATCGGAAGCATTGCAACTTAAAAGACAAAACAGACTTAACAACCCTACTATTACTTTTTCCATGGGTAAAAAATTTCTTATTGTGACCTCAAAAGTATGAAATAGTTTAAGGCTTTCTCTTTTTTATCATTTAAATAAATTGTACTTTTATTTTTTTTAAAACCATGAGAAAAATCGCGCTATTTCTTGTTATTTCAATACTTGCGGCAGGATGTCAAAAAGAAATTAAAGCTTCGGATCTTGCTAAAATTAACGGCTACTGGGAAATTGAGAAAGTAATTTCTTCTGACGGTACTAAAAAAGAATATACCATCAATGACACTTTTGACTATTTTGAACTCAAAAACAACTCAGGCTTTCGAAAGAAAGTAAGTCCCCAATTGGATGGAACTTTTCTAGTCAATGATGCTTATGAAATGGTAAAAATTCAGAACCAGAACGGAAAGTATTTTCTTCAATATCATACTTCATTTTCTAAATGGAAGGAAGAATTACTCGTTATTTCAGATCAAGAATTGGTAACGCTTAACGATTCGAAAAACGAATATCATTACAAAAGAGCAGCACCAATAAATATTTTAGGGAATGGCCAGAAGACTCAATAATGAAAGTTCTGTTGGCGATGTACTCAAACAAATCATCCAAACCAATAAATTGCAACCAGGTATTGATCAGATTGCAGTCAAAGAAGCTTGGAAAAGTTTAATGGGAAATGGAGTCAACAGCTACACTAAAAACATCGCTCTCAAAGGCAGTACGCTGTATGTAGAACTTACTTCCTCCGTGTTGCGAGAAGAATTGAGTTATGGGAAAGACAAAATCATTGCGATGATTAACGAGGAACTTCACAGGGAAGTAATTACCGCTGTGGTGTTGAGATAGTTTTATGCTACAGTATAATCTACAAAAAATCCCATTCCAATGAAACGGGATTTTTTTTTTAAGCTAACCAGTCTAATTAAAATTGGTCTCTACCAGCGAAATGAAAAGCACTTTCAATCGCTGCATTTTCATCGCTGTCAGAACCGTGGACGGCATTTTCTCCAATGGAAGTAGCGTATTTTTTACGGATCGTTCCTTCGGTGGCATCGGCCGGATTGGTAGCCCCAATTAGTGTTCTAAAATCTTCTATCGCATTCTGTTTTTCTAAAATTGCCGCAACAATTGGTCCTCTCGACATGAAATCGACCAATTCTCCGTAGAAAGGCCGAGCGGCATGAACGGCATAGAATGCTTGTGCATCGGCAACAGTTAATTGCGTCAATTTTAACGCAACAATTTTAAAACCACCTTCGGTTATCATATTTAATATTCCTCCAATGTGTCCGTTTTCTACACCATCGGGTTTAATCATCGTAAAAGTTCTGTTCGTAGCCATTTTTATGTTTTTTAATATGGGGGCAAAAGTAGTGTTATAAATCGATTTATAAAAACCTAAAAGTTTTTTGTATAAAAAAATCCCTTACTATACTGTAGTAAGGGATTTAATATTAAAAAAAATAGTGTTTAGTTTTTGATCAACTTTACAGTTTGCGTCGCAGCAGCAGTAGCAATTCTAGCAAAGTAGATTCCAGCGTTTAAAGCAGAAGCATCTACATTTGCAGCCGTACTATTCGGTGCAATTGTCATGATTGTTTTTCCTAAAACGTTTACGATCTGAATAGATTCAATCGTGCTGTTTAATGATGTAAAGTTCCAAGAATTCTGCGTTGGATTTGGATATACTCTGAAATCAGCAGAATTGAAAGCTGCGGTCGCCAACTGATCGGTAAACGTATACGCTCTTGTAATTCTGTTGAAGTTGATGGTATAAGTTGAAGCGACAGTTACCACAATATTTCCATTCAAATTCAATGGGTCTGGACCACTTGGAAAAGTAACGCCACCAAAATTTGGCTGATTCCAGTCATTGTTGGTTCTAAATTTTACTACATTATTCGGATCAGTTGCAGTTAGTACCACATCACTTAAGGTGTAGTTTGCTCCATCAGTAGTTAAGAGTTGTAAAGCATCTATCTGTGGATCATTTGGCCAACCGAAAGCAGTTCCTGCTCCAACTATAGCAATCCCTGGAAAAGAGAAAACATACGCACCTGTCGATCTGGTAAAAACAACATCGTAAGTTCCAGCTACAGTAACTACAATATTCCCACCAGGATTTGTTGGATCTGGTCCAGTCGGAAATGAAAAGCCACCATAATTTGGTTGGTTCCAATCGTTGTTAGTTCTAAATTTAATTTCATTATCTGGAGAAGGACCAGCGGTGAGTGTAACAGTACCTTTGTAAGTTTCTCCATCAGCAGTTGCCAAAACGTTGGCATCTATCTGCGGATCATTTGGCCATCCGCCAGCTCCGGGGCCAACAATGGCGATAGAAGGAAACACAGGAGCAGCAACAAAATTATAATCTCCTGTAGAAATATTTACAGTCACAGAACTATAAGTACCTGCTGGAACCGGAATAAACAAGTTTGGGTCTGAAATCATACCTGTTGGAAACGTATCTGATCCGAAATTATTTCCATCAATATTAAATTGAGCAGTACCCGCAAGTAAAGTTACATTCGTTAGAGTGTAATTCGTTGCATCTGAAGTTGCCATGTTTAACGATCCGCCAGTTGCGGCTGTACCAACCAATTTTACAACGGGAATTGGCGCACCGCCTCCAAAATTATAAACCCCCGTAGTACTGTTAAAAGTAACATCGTAAGTTCCACCTATAGTAAGGATATTAGCTCCCTCTTGTGTGCCAGTTCCGCTTGGAAAGGTAGCAGCACCCCAGTTAATAACCCAAGCGTTGTTGGCTCTAAATTTGGCGCCACCAAGTGGTGCGGCGTTTGTAACAACCAAACCATTGATAGACCAATTTTCTCCATCGGTTGATGTCATTTGGTGCACATCTGCCGGACCAGGATTTCCAGGATCACCAGGCCATCCGCCTACAGCTTCACCAACGATGGCCACCGAAGTAACACCTGGTGTTTGGGCATTTACATTAAATGCAGTCAAACAAATTGCAATTAATAAGAGTAAATTTCTTTTCATAATAAATGATTTTTTAAATTTTAAAATTAATTTTTATAAAATTACTCAAATTAATTTATTGAAGGATAATTTTGGCTAATAAATATAATTACGAAAACGTTTTCGTGTTGATAAGATTATTTTTTTAACTAATGAACCGTGGTATAAATTTTTAAAGACGTGTTTTTTTGTGAAAAATAAAAAAGTAGTTTTTGCAGCAGCATCTAAAAAGAAATGTTTTTAATATTTATATTTTAATTAATTTGTAAGTCGTACTCGCTTTCTGAGTTCTAATTTTTGCGAAATAAATTCCCTGAGGAAACGATGACACATCAATGGTTGAAAACTTAGCATCAGGCGTAATGGTCAATATTGATTTTCCAACGAAATCTAAAATCTCAATACGATTAATAATTTCATTGGATGAATTGAAATTCCAGTTGTTTCGCGCGGGATTAGGAGCAATTGTCAATTCGGAAGATGAAAACGCAGCCGTACTCAATAATTGACCAAACTCATAGGCTCCGGAAAGGCGGTTAAAACTTATCGAATAAAAAGCATCTATATTCACAGGAATATTAGCGCCGTCCTGCACTCCAGTTCCGTACGGAAATGCATCTGCACCCCAGTTTACTGTCCAGGCATTGTCTTTTCGAAATTTTACGGTTCCGATGCCCAAATGGAGACCTGAAATTGAATAGAAAAATCCATCGTTGGTTATCAAATCGGTGTCAGCCACGTCATAGCCTTGTAAAGCCGTTCCCAATATACCGACACTCGGGAAGCTAAAACTATAATCTCCTGTAATTCTATTAAAAGTAACAAAATGTTCTCCACCTGGAATAAAAAGCGAGGGGCCATTCATCACGGCAGTTCCGGTAGGATAAGCGGTACTTCCCCAAACAAAATTGGTCGCATTGTCTTGTCTGAAATAGGCCTGACCACTACTAAAATAAAAACCCGAAAGGGTATAAGTGATGCCGTCGGTAGTACTCATGTCAACATCAGCACCCGCATACCCATTTTGAGAATCAACCGCTGGACCCCAAATGCCGATACTCGGAAAGCCTGTAGCGTTAATAAAAGTATATGTGGCGTTGGAAAGGTTAAAAGTTACATCATAAGTGCCTGCGACCGTTGGAATATTGTCTCCGTTTAGAATACCTTGACCACTAGGGAAAGTATTGCCGCCCCAGTTGGTGGTCCAAGATAAGTCGCGTCTGAACTTAACAAAGCCATCAGTTACAACTAAGTTTTGAATGCTAAACGTCACATTATCTGTAGTTAACAATGTGATTTCTGGTGTGGTTTGATTTTCCGGCCAACCATTTACGCCTGGGCCTACAATTGAAATGGTTTGTGCGTTGCAAAGCGCTATTGTAAAAAAAGCAAAAGCGGAATAAAGTAATTTTAGTTTCATAATCAATAAATTAATCATTTTTATAGAATTCAAAAGTAGTTAAATTTCAATTACAAAACCAAAACAGAAAATTGCTTGTCGAGTGGGTGCAGTTCTGCCTGCAATCTGTCAATTAGATCGAGGCCGTACTCCAAATAGAATTCAGAGAAATTGGCCTGCCGTTCTTGTAAATTTTGATTTGGAAACAACGCTTGCTGTAAGTTTGCTATGCGTTGCAATACATCAGCGTATTTACGTTTTTGCGCTTTCAGTAACCGTTTTTCAAGATGTTCCAATCCTTTAATCTGCTTGGCTTGCTGTGCTTTTACCGCCCCCAAAAAAGAAAGGTCGGTTTGTTGCGCCAGTAGTTCTAAATAATGAAATTGTGTTTTAAGGTGGTCTTTCTGAATCGATAAATCAACAGGAAATTCTGAAAATCCCTTCGTCTTTTCATTGAATAGATCTGCGGGCTTAGAAAATAAATCTTTCCAGGTCAACGCTAAATTGTCTGCTTTTTTTGCTTGTTTCTCTGTTACCAAAAGTACTGAATTTCGCAAAAGAAGCATCGGGAAAGTAACGTTGGCTGAATCAAAATAAGATTTTAGTTCAAGCCAGTAAGACAATTCGCCTCCGCCGCCGATGTAGCACAAATTGGGTAAGATGACTTCCTGGTAAAGAGGACGCAGGATGACATTTGGACTAAATCTTTCGGGATGTTTTTCCAAGAGAGATAGTATTTCTGATCTTGAGAAAAGAATTTGAGTGTTATTTACTTTATAATTTTCGCCCTCTAAAATAATTCGCTCCCTTAAATGATCCTCTAGATAAAATAGATTGATTCCTCTAGGATTTACCTGAACGCCATAACTTTTTAATTTTTCGGAAGTTTCTATCACCCTTTTATAAGAAGTCTGCTGTAACAATTCTTCTTTAATGTAAGGGCTAAATTGCCGTTTAAGTGCAGCATCATCGGCATCCAAAATCACGAGACCTTTTGCTGCAAAAAGTTCATTTGCCAAAAACCGAGTGGCGTCGGTTAAATTGTCGTGCTCCAAATAACTTTGTTTAAAAAGTTTTTTCAGCGCATCGGCATTAAGGCTTGATCCTAGTTCTGAGGCAAAGACCGCAAGAACTTCTTCAAGTCCGCTTGTGGAAATTCTTCCCACGGGTCCAGCACTTTCTTTATGCCAACGAAACTTTTTGCCTTTGAAATTGAAATAATTGATTTCTTCAAAGTCATGATCTTCAGTGGCCATCCAATATATCGGAACGAAATGTGATTCGGGATATTTGTTTTTTAACGCTTTGGCTAAATTAATCGTACTAATAATTTTGTACAAAAAATAAAGCGGACCGGTAAATAAATTTAGCTGGTGTCCAGTGGTGACGGTAAAAGCATTGCTTTGGGCCAAAGATTCAATATGCGATTGCGTCAGATCTGAAACCTTGAGATCTTGATATTGTTTTTGCAATACGGAAACCAATATTTTTCGGTTATCATCCTTAAAATTATTGCTTTTTTCGGCAAGCTGTAAGCCGAAATTATCTAGCGTCGGAAAACGATTGTAAAATGATGCTAAAGTTGGTTTCTGATTTAAATAATCGATGATTAGTGGCGTAAAATAACCTGAATTTTGATAGTCAACACAGTCAGTGGGCATGGTAGAGGAGGCTAAATTTTTTTCTTAAAATACCGAAAAGTAAAGTTAGTTTTTTTTCAATTAACAAACACTTGCCAAAGATAAAATTATCTTTTCAATGTAAAATGTCCTCGATATACTTTCCCATTGCCTCGAGTTACTTTAAACCAGTAGTCGGTTGCCGGGAGTTCTTTTCCATTAAAAGTGCCATCCCATCCGTTTCGACTTCCTAATTCTTTTAAGAGTTTACCATTTCGATCAAAAAGTTCTATGGTCAATTCCGACTCAAATTCGGAGAATTTGATTTTCCAAAAATCATTGTAGGTATCGTTGTTTGGCGTAAAATAACGAGGATACATTAGTAGAAAGACGTCTTGCTTTACCGTACCGCACTCATTTTTATCATGAACATAAACGCTATAATTGCCACTTTCTAGTCCGAAAAAACTTGGACTGTCTTGATAGTGAATGCCGTCAAGCGAATACTCATAATTCCCGATGCCTATCACAACAACGGAAATCATATTATTATAATCGGTCCAATCAGAGGTTTGAATTTTGGTAATGGAGGCAGGATTGGATAAAAAGATATTGAAGGTTTTGGTTGAGGAGCAAACCAACAGTCCCGTCGAAGTTTGGTGGTTTTGAGTTACGGTTACTGTGTAAGTGCCGGGTTTGTCAATTGAAATGATTTGTGTTGTTTCACCATTCGTCCATAAATAACCGTCGAATCCAGCGCCGGCATCAATAAAAACCGTTTTGGATACACACAATGGAAAGGAGTCACCCATCACAATGATAGGAGAATCTAAAAAGGAGAAACGCAACGCAACTTCTTTATGACAATATTCTGCCGAAGTTACTCTCACAAACACGCTATTGTTGCTGTTGCTTAAATTGTAAGATGTGAAATTATTGATCGCATTATTAAAGTTTTCGGCATCCGAAAGGGTGCGAAAGTAGGTAAAGGTAAATGAGGCCGAATTGCTGATTAAATTGGCGTTAAATAACGTCAAATCTACATTTTCAGAACCATCGTTGAGGTCATCGCATAGCGTAGTTTCGTAATCATTTGCGACAGGAATTGGCTTATACCTGCTGTAAATGTAAATACTACGTGTGTAAGAAAAACAATTGGCACCTTTCCTGACTTTTAAATTATAGCCAATACCACCTACTAAGTTGGATAATACCGGATCTGTGGTCCAAGTCAGACCACCATCAAAACTGTAAGCATCTGCGCGCGTTGTAATGGTAATGCTGGCATATATTCCGCAGCTGGCTTCGGAAATAATATATTTCGGATAGCTATTTTGCAAATCATCAAGATAAACATAAACATTGGGAGAGGTGCAACCTTGAGCATCTTGAATTTTAATAATGTAACTTCCGCTGGTCAGATTGCCTAACATATTAGAGGTTTGCCAAGTCGTCCCACCATCAAAACTATAAAGTGCCGCCGGCGTCGTAATCGTAATGTCGCCAGTTATTCCGCAATAAGGATCATTACTGATAAACAGCGGGGCATCTAAAAATTCTCCGTTGAGCACTACACTATTGAAATTAGAGATGCATCCAAAAGAATCTTTAATCCGCACGAGATAGGTGCCAGATGGAAGTCCGGTTTTGGTGTTGTTTGGGGTCCAAGTTAAGCCATCATCAAAGCTATACCAAGGCGCTGTGGCTGTGATCGTGATGCTTCCTATGTCGCCGCAAAAAACAGGATTAATCGAACTAAATTCCGGAAACGATGATAAGAAAGGCACAATGCTAATATTGGTGCCATAAGAAGTACAACCGGCCGCAGTTCTAATTTTAATTTTATAAGTGCCTACTGCCAAATTACTCATCAAGGCATTGTTACTCCAAGTAACGCCATTGTCATAACTGTATTCTGAAGCGACCGAAGTAATTTCAATCGTCCCTGTATCGAAGAAGCAGGTTGGTTGCGTCACGACTATGGTAGGTTGTACAGCCACTAAACTATTTAAAATGGTCACAGCACCTGTAGCCATGCAGCCAAAATTATCGGTTACCGCCACGGTGTAGTTTCCTGTGGCATTCACTGTGATACTTGGCGTTGTGGCACCATTGCCCCATAGATAACTGGCTCCCGGAGAAGCTGTCAAAACCGTACTGCCACTACAAACATTCAAAATTCCTGTAATAGAGGCCGAAGGGTTTTTTACGATAAGACTTATCGGAATTATTTTAAAACAAGTGGCGCTTTGCATCACGCGCACAAAAATAGGGACGGTGCTACTTTCATAATTTGCAAAGTTGCCAATCGGATTGCTGTTGTTTGTAGCCTCTAAGAGCGTGTTGAAATAGCTGAATGTCAAACCTGTCGCTGTGGGCGTAATCAATGTTTCGGCATTGCTTAAATTAAAAAATTCTCTTCCGTTGTGATTGGTGTCGCACAGCAACAAACTTGCCGTTTGGAGTGGTATGTCACAGGCAACACAATTTAAAAACCAAATATCCCAGCCTGGGTTGGCATCATCATCGCTGGCCGTATTAAAACTGGTTCCGGTACAATTGGTCTGCAGCAATCCGTAATTAATCGTTACATCAACATTGTAGCCGGCATTTGCAACATCAGGAAAATCGGCTGCTTGGAGATTAAAGCAAAATTGATTGGTAACTAAATTCAATGTCACTGGGCTTGACGAAGTGTAGACTATACTATTAGAAGCGTTGCGGACATTTAAAACGATAGTGTTGACGGTTGCGGAAATCCCACCAGAATTGGGTATAGTAAAATCACCACATACCGAAAGTGGCATCGTAGGACAAATTTTATACAAAGGGTTAAGTTCGATACTGCCTTGCAAATTTTCATTTGTATGTAAAAAGCAAATGTCATCTACATAGGAATAGCCAAAATGGCCGCCGAGCCCGCATCGCGAAGTCATAAATTCTATTGTAAATTCTTCATTGTTTGGAATGCTTGAAATATCGAGAATGCCCGACTGCCACATGGGTGTGTACAACACGACGCTACCCCCTTCTAAATTGGGTGCGCGGCTAAAAATACAGTTGGTTTCATCGCCAATCAGGCAAAACTCACTTACTACTGCCCCAGAACTACTAACTACCCTCGCTTTAAAATAAGGCTGTTCGTTATCATGATCACTGCCTATGATGGTTTGTAGCACCGCCTTGTAATTGAATTTTAAACGGGTTTCATTGTCGGTCTTAAAGCGCTTGGCTTGAACCAGACCCATGGCTGACAGATCGAGATGCTTGTAACTTACCTGCAGACAGTATTGATCAAAACCATTAATATTACCTATATACTCATCTAAAAAATTGGCAGGCACAGTGGAAGCCATAAGACCAAAATCTGAAGGATTGTATTGCTTAATGGGTTGGTTCGCATTTTCTGAAACCGATTGACATTGAATTGGATTGAGCGGATCTCCGACCGTATAACTAAAACTATTGAGCACATTGTCTCCCGAAAGATTTTGGAATTCTTCAAAACTCCCATTATTGCAAAGAGGAACCGCCGGCGGATTGTATAACATTCGTTTGCGGGCCTTTATCGCATCCAAATGCTTTTGTTTTTTTAAAAAATAAAATTTTCGTTGTTTGGGATCGGTAATTAAATGACCGGCGTGGTCTTCAATTTTCAATTTTGATTGGGTGAGTTTTTGCACCCACTGCGCCGCTTCCTTTTGTTGAGCAGACATGATGATACAATAAAAAAATACGACAAATAAGTAACGGCTTTTCAAGTAATGAATTTTAGGAAAATCAAATATAATTGTAAATAATTGATATTCACTATACTTTTGAGTTGCGCAGCAAAATAATCGATAAAGTTCATTTAACACAGACTAATTACACAATTATTAGAGATGCTATGAGTTATACACGACAGATTCTGCACCATCCAAAAAATATGACTAAATTTGCAAAGCACTGCGCCATTCATGACAACTAATATTTTCCTTGTTACTCCGCCATTTACCCAACTGAATACTCCGTATCCGGCAACTGCCTACATCAAAGGGTTTTTAAACACAAAAAATATTCAATCTACGCAAGCCGACTTAGGCATTGCGGTAATCCTGCAGTTATTTTCGCCTATTGGGTTAAAGCAGTTGTTTGCTCAAGCGGAAAAATCCCAACGAATTATCTCAGCAAACGCGCAGCGTATTTTTGCATTAAAAGACGATTACCTCAAAACAATATTTCCGGTGATTGCATTTTTACAAGGAAAAAATCCAACCTTGGCGCTACAAATTAGCCAAGAAGATTTTCTCCCAGAAGCAGGTCGATTTGTGCAGCTGGAGGCGCTAGATTGGGCTTTCGGAACCATGGGAATTCAAGACAAAGCGAAGCATCTCGCAACCTTATACCTCGAAGACCTTTCGGATTTTATTGTCGAATGTATCGATGAAAATTTCGGCTTCAGTCGGTATGCCGAACGTTTGGGCAGAAGTGCTGCCAGCTTCGACGAACTGCATGCCGCCTTACAAAAATGTCCTACCTACATCGACGCCATTTTGATTGCGGTGTTGCAAGAAAAAATCGAAGCCATAAAGCCCACATTATTTTTGATCTCAGTGCCATTCCCCGGAAATTTATATGCCGCTTTTCGTGCTGCACAGTGGGTCAAAAAGCACCATCCGCATATTAAAATTGCCATGGGTGGTGGTTTTCCTAACACCGAATTGCGGTCACTTTCCGATTCTAGGGTTTTTGAATTCTTTGATTTTATCACGCTTGATGATGGAGAAGTTCCTATTGAGAATTTGGTTAAATACCTTGAGGGTCGAATCACTTTAGCCGATTTAAAGCGTACTTTTTGTATGGTCAATGGAAAAGTAACCTATGTCGACAATGCTAAAATTTTAGATTACAAGCAATCCGAATTGGGTACTCCTGATTATTCTGATTTAGCATTAGACCAATACATTTCAGTGTTAGAGATCGCAAATCCGATGCACCGATTGTGGAGTGATGGCCGCTGGAACAAACTTACCATGGCGCATGGTTGTTATTGGGGAAAATGTACTTTTTGTGACCTCTCTTTGGATTATATTAAAGTGTTCGAACCAATCGCCGCCGCTCTTCTGTGCGATCGAATGGAAGAAATGATACTGCAAACCGGGCAAAATGGTTTTCATTTTGTAGATGAGGCAGCACCACCAGCCTTGATGCGCGCGTTGGCCTTGGAAATACTGCGACGAAAGCTTGTGGTAACTTGGTGGACAAACATTCGTTTCGAGAAAAGTTTTACGCAAGATTTGGCGTCATTGCTCAAAGCTTCAGGCTGTATTGCGGTTTCTGGAGGTCTTGAAGTGGCTTCCGACCGCTTGTTAAGATTGATTGATAAAGGGGTAACGGTAGCCCAAGTGGCTGCAGTCACGCAAAACTTTACCGAATCTGGCATTATGGTGCATGCCTATTTGATGTATGGTTATCCAACACAAACCATTCAGGAAACTATTGACAGTCTCGAAATGGTACGCCAGTTGTTCGCTGCGGGCATTTTGCAGTCGGCTTTTTGGCACCAGTTTGCAATGACTGCACACAGCCCGGTAGGAATGTACCCAGAGCGATTTGGCGTATTAAAAGCAAGTGAAACAATTGGCACCTTTGCCAACAACGATATAAGCTATTTCGACCAAACCGGGATCGATCACGACCAATTTAGTTTCGGACTAAAAAAATCATTGTTTAATTATATGCATGGACTCTGTTTTGATTTTGAATTGCAAGCCTGGTTTGATTTCGACATTCCTAAAACTACGGTTGCCAAAGATTTCATTGTCAAGACACTCCAACAAACGAACAACTTCAATATTAAGCCTACCGCAAAGGTTGTTTGGCTTGGCGGAAAGCCTACAACAAGCCATTTTACCAAATCCAAAAAGGGAAATTCTTGGGAAATGCTTACTTTGATCTTCCACGATAAAAAGCAAAGTTTTACGATTCAAACAGACAAAAAGGAAGGAGAGTGGCTGCTGACGATGCTAGACAAGGTGTCATTTTACCATACAACCATACAAACCTTCGGTCAAATCAAAGCTGATTTCGAAAATCATTTTGAAGATTTTGAATTGTTTTGGCATTCAAAACCCATAAACAGGCTGCGCGATTCGGGACTACTTCTTTTGTAAGAAGGTGTTGGTTGCAGTTTTATTCAACAACAACAAACTTAAATCCGATACCATGCAAATTTTCAATTGCGATGCTGTTCTCATGGGCGAATATTTTTCGCAATCTCGAGATAAAAACATCAAGGCTTCGTCCCATAAAATAATCATCATCGCCCCAAATCGCTTTCAGAATTTGCTCTCTTTTAAGCACGGTGTTTTTATGAGCCAAGAAAAATTGTAGCAATTCAGATTCTCTCTGTGTTAGGTTTATTTTTTCTGTTGCATTGAAAAGCAAAAAATTTTTGGTATCGAATTGATAACCGCCAACAGTTCGAATAAAATGGGTTGATGCTCTGTTTTTCTGGGATCGTTTAAGAAATATTTCAACCTTTAAAAGCAGTTCTTCAATGCTAAAGGGCTTGATTAAATAATCGTCGGCTCCAAGTCGCAGGCCTTTGATGCGGTCTTCCTTCAAGGTTTTTGCCGAAAGAAAAATAATCGGCACATCTGTATTTCGTTTTCGGATTTCGGTGGCAAGTTCGAAACCATCCATCTTCGGGAGCATGATATCAAAAATGCAAATATCGAAAACTGTACTGCCAAAAGTTTCTAAGCAAACCTTTCCATCGGCACAATGCGTAACCTGATACCCGTGCTGTTCCAAATTATCTTTGGTCAGAAACGCTAAGGTTTCGTCATCTTCGGCATACAAAATTTTGAACGAATTCATTATTTTAAAGGCATTAATAAAGTTATGGCAATTCCATTTTCTTTATTGTTTCTGACACCAATCTTCCAGTGGTGCAAGGTGCATATTTTTTTGACATAATACAATCCGAGTCCGAAACCGTTAATTTCATTGCTTTTGGTATTCTGAATGCGATAGAATTTATCAAAAACGTACGGCAGGTTCTTTACGTCAATTCCGATGCCGTTGTCTGTGAATTCCATTTTGAGCTGCCGCTTTTCCTCAGACAAGCGGATCGAGATTTGCGGCTTTTCTTCGCAGTATTTGATCGAATTGTCGAGCAGGTTGTAAATAAGATTGGTAAAATGAAAAAGGTCGGCTAGTATAAAATATGCTTTAGGAGCGTTTATGTCGATGACACTGTTTGGATATTTCAGTTGAATATTCTCGATTACCTCTTCCAAAACCGCGACAATGTCAATCATTTTTTTGTCTAATACCAAGCCTTTGTGGTCTGATTTCGCAATGTTCAGTATTTTTTCGATGTGGGCATTGAGCTTATTGCTCTGATTGATGATGATTTCTGTATATTTCTTTAGTTTTTCTTCTTTACTGATGGCTTCTTGTTTGCTTAAATAATGGGAAGCAATTAATATAGAAGACAGCGGTGTTTTAAACTCATGGGTCATATTGTTAATAAAGTCGCGTTGCAGTTCGGAATATTTTTTTTGTTGTAAAATCGTAAAGATCGAATAAACGTACACCAGCAATATTATAATCAGCGCAAACGAAAGTACAAACCAAAAGCGCAGCGAACTGAACAGATAACTCGTTTCATGCGGAAAACGAACCGCAAAATAATACACGAGGTTTTTGTGTTTTGGAAAATAGACCGCGTCGTGTGTTTTAGATTCCTTGGCGTAGGAAATATAGTTGCCATACACCATTTCATCGCTCTGACAATTGTACATCGCATATTCGAAATCAATCGTAATATTCACTTTTTCAAATTCGGATTTTAGGTAAAATTCCAAAATTTTCGGCTCAAAATCGTTATCGATGTTAACGATATAGTAATCATTAGATACTTTCTGCACCGGATTTTCGGCCGGTAATTCGTGGTTCGTGCCTTCGTATAATTTTTTCGCTACTTCTAATAAGGCGATGTGCACTTTTTGACTGAATTTTTTTTCTTCGAAAGTAAAAGCCTGTTTGGTCCAAAGCAGTTGCGCAATGAGAATGCCAATGATGGCAATAAGTCCGAGTAGGATAACGCTGTTGAGTTTGTTGATCTTCATTTTAAATTATAAACAACTGGAATTAAAGGGTAATATTAATCAAAATTTAGCTCTCAGGATAGTATTAACAACTCATTAACAAACATTAGAAACCGCTTAACAAGCACTAAAGAACAACTCCTGTACTTTTGATTTGTAAAAAAAAACAACAACTTTATTAACCTTTTAAATTATTATTATGAAAACAATTAAAATCCCACTTCTGGCATTTGCTTTAGCGATGATGTCGTTCACCGTTTTACCAACGACCACTATTACAGTTAAGTCGGAAATTAGTGCCTCGCCAATTGCATGGAAAGCCGAGCAGATTGATTTGGGGGAAATTCCTCAAAATAAACCAAAAGCCATCGAATTTGAATTTAAAAACAACGGAAAAACCGCCGTGATTATCACCAATGTCAAAGCTTCTTGCGGTTGTACGGCTACAGATTATACCAAAACGCCTATCGCGCCGGGTGGAACGGCGAAAATTACGGCTACTTACAATGCCGCTGCGAAAGGCGCATTTACTAAAACGGTGACTGTAACCACTAATGCAGAAGAAGCAGTGAAAGTATTGTCTTTTAAAGGGACTGTCATCTAAATAGAAGGTTAGTTCACAAATAAACTTCAAATGAAAATTTGGAGTTTTTTTATGCAATGAATTAAAGAATTAAGAGACATAATGCGCTAAAAATATTTTACATTTACCATCTACAACTTTTTATGCGAATTTTGCCCCAATTCTATGAAAAAAATGTTTAACCTAAATACTTATTTTAAGCTGTTGCTTTTAATATTTGGAACGAGTATTTTGTTTTTTTTACTTTATCTCTCGCTTTATCTCTACACGATCCAGCAAGAAAAGCATGTATACAAATCTACTTATGATCAATACACCAATGAAGTCAAATCGTTAGTGCAATTGAACTCAAACATACTTACTGCTTCTATCATCGACGTTACTTTTTGGGATGATTTGGTAAAATTTACCAAAACCAAAGATAAAAAATGGTTTGATCGGTTTGTAGTTCAGGAATTTAACTCTTACGAAGTAGATTATGTCGGAATATACGATTTAAACAATCAATTTATTATTAAAACCGCCTCCTCGAAAATCAAGACTATCGATTTTATTCCGAAACCATCGATGGCGAAACTTTACGAATCAAAATTTACAAGATTTTATCTCCGAATTCCCGAAGGGGTTGTTGAAGTTTTTGGTGCCACTATACATCCTTCCAATGATCCTAAAAAAACAAAGGCAAAACCCGCTGGATATTTTTTTATGGCTAGGTTGTTAGATAAACAGTATTTTGCAACACTCGAAAAAATTAGCAGTTCTAAAATAGATTTCGTTACTAATATCACGAACGCTTCACAAGATGACACTGTTGTAGCGCGAATTGCTTTGAATGATTGGCAAAACAAGCAAGTAGCACAACTGCTTTTCAAACGGCCTTTCAACCTCAATTTCAAGAATACGCGAGAAATCCTTACCATTATCATTATTGCCTCGATACTCAACCTGTTAATCTATCTATATTATTCTAGAAGGTGGGTTTATAAACCATTAAAATTAATCACAAGCGTTTTAGAAACCGGAAATTTAGTTTCCATAACCGACTTAAAAACTGCCCCGGGCGAATTTGGATACATAGGAAACCTGTTTGAAGAAAATAGCCATCAACGACACCAGCTCGAAATTTCAAAAAAGAAAGCCGAAGAGAGCGATAAGCTTAAATCATCTTTTTTGGCCAATTTATCGCACGAAATTAGAACACCAATGAATGCGATTATCGGATTCAGCGATTTGCTCAACAATGAAAATTTAAATAACGAAGACAAGTCTGATTACCTAAAGATCATTCGAAATAGCGGAGCCAATTTGGTTTCTATTATTGAAGATCTGATTGAAATGTCGAAGATCGATGCCAAGCAAATCACACCAAAAATTAAAAGTTTTGATATCAACCAGTGTCTTAAGGAAATATTTGAAACAATAAAAGTGACCATTCCCGAATCAAAAGATATTGATTTCTACAGGCTCGTGGCCAAACATCCACTTAAAAAAAACCTGCTTTCGGATGAAATTAAATTGCGGCAGGTGATGACTAATTTGATCACAAATGCCATCAAATACACTGACAGTGGCTATGTAAATTTTGGTTATGAGGTCGATGAAAATTCTAAAACTTTGGCTTTTAAAGTTGTGGATTCCGGCATTGGTATCGATAAAAATAATCTGAAAATTATTTTTGACCGTTTCAGGAGAATCGAAGATGATTTTTCGGCAGAGCTCAGCGGGCTTGGTCTCGGGTTGGCAATTTCAAAAGCTTATGTCGAAATGTTGGGAGGTCAAATACAAGTGACGTCTAAAGTAAACGTAGGATCAGTTTTCTCCTTTACAATTCCTTTAAAATGTGATGAGAACAAACAGCAGATTTTAGAATCGAATAGGTTAAATCTTGACGGCTCCTTCGCTAATAAAACCATTTTAATTGCTGAGGATGATCATATTAATTTTCTGTTGTTAAAAAAAATACTGCAACTATGGCATTACACTGTTTTAAGAGCTGTGAACGGAGCAGAGGCAGTTGAAATTTGCAGAAGTAATCCTGAAATAAATTTGGTGTTTATGGATATTAAGATGCCATTAATGGATGGTTATATGGCATTTGAAAAAATAAAAATCTTCCGTCCGAATCTTTTGGTTGTAGCTCAAACTGCGCACTCCTCTGTTGAAGACCGGGAAAAAATATTACGGGCTGGATTTACGGATTACATTACCAAACCTTTAGATAAAGAAAAAATATTTAAACTTTTGGAAACCTTATTTTTAACATAGTTCTGACAAACCAATGTTAATGTAGCCAAAACTTTTTTAAGATTGGGAAATCAACGTTGCATTTTAGGAAATAGCATTGAGGAGTTCAAACGAAACTATACAGAACAGAATTGATTTTGATGCTCCGAATTAAATGCAGGGGCCAATTACAAAATGACTGGCTCGCCATACAAATCAAACTCTGTAGCTTCTGAAATTTTAATCAACACAAATTCGCCAGTTTTCACATAATGTTTTGAAGCGTCAATTAGCACCTCATTATCTACATCAGGACTATCAAATTCGGTTCGTCCGACAAAATATCCGCCCTCTTTTCTATCGACAATACATTTGAAGATTTGACCCACCTTCTCTTGGTTTAAATCCCACGAAATTTGTGATTGTAATTCCATGATTTCTTCGGCCCGTGCTTTTTTTACATTATCAGGCACATCGTCATCTAACAAGTAGGCATGTGTATTTTCTTCATGAGAATAGGCAAAGCAGCCCATGCGATCGAATTTCATTTCTTGCACGAAATCTTTTAAGATATGAAAATCTTCCTCAGTCTCACCGGGATAGCCAACAATCAGGGTGGTTCTGATTGCCATGCCTGGAACAGCTTGTCTGAATTCTTTTAATAATTGGGTTGTTTTTGCTTGAGTTGTTCCTCGGCGCATCGATTTTAAAATGGAATCGGAGATGTGCTGCAACGGAATATCTATATAATTGCAAATCTTGGGTTCACGTTTCATAATTTCTAACACCTCCATCGGAAACCCAGTAGGGAAGGCGTAATGGAGTCGAATCCATTCAATTCCTTCTACTTTTACCAAAGCTTCTAAAAGTTCACCAAGGCTTCTCTTTTTGTAAATATCAAGTCCATAATAGGTGAGGTCCTGGGCAATCAAAATTAATTCTTTGACACCATTTTTAGCCAGTCCTTCGGTTTCTTTGACTAATTTTTCGATGGTTTGCGACACATGTTTGCCGCGCATCAAGGGGATGGCGCAAAAACTGCAAGGACGATCACAACCTTCAGCAATTTTTAAATAGGCATAATTTTTTGGGGTGGTTGTCAATCGCTCACCCAGCAATTCATGTTTGTAATCGGCGCCCAACGCTTTGAGCAATTGTGGCAATTCTGTTGTGCCAAAATATTGATCCACATTGGGAATTTCTTTTTCAAGATCGGGGCGGTAGCGTTCGGAAAGGCATCCGGTTACAAAAACTTTGTCTACTAAACCTCGGGCCTTCTTATCGGCATATTCCAAAATCATATTCACTGATTCTGCCTTGGCATTGTCAATAAATCCACATGTATTAATTACGATGATGTTTCCTTCTCGTTCTGCAGGCGCTTCGTGTTCGACTTCTTTGCCGCTTGCACGCAATTGTCCCATCAGCACTTCGCTATCGTAAATATTTTTTGAACATCCTAACGTGATGACGTTGATTTTGTTTTTTTTTAAAGACTTGGTTCTCATTGATTTATGTTTCGATGTTTCTAAAGGCGTGCAAAATTACATTTTTTATTTCTTACAACCTCAGTTATGAACAAAATTTATGACACTGTATATTTTGCGACGCAGACTGAAGCTTATCCTGCTATTCACTGTATCTTGGGCTGCCTCAAAAGTCAGTCCAAGGATGCCGCTGCTATCAGGGCTAAAAAAAAAGACCATTATCCGAATAATGGTCTTGCCTAAAAATAAATTATAGACATTACAATTCAAACAATAAGGTCAGCGTAATGTTGTTGCGTGCTGTTTTCACTTGAGCGCCGTCCGTAAATCCCTGCGAGAAAAAAGCTTGTTGTGAGTTTCGTTGTGTATGCGAGTAAGATAAGTCGAGGTTGGTACTGCCAAAATTGTAACCAAAACCTCCAGAACCGCCAGTCAAATCACCAACAGTTTTGCCATTTTTGTAAGGACTCTGCTCATAGCGAAAACCACCTCTTAGACTCCAATTCTGAAATCGTTTTTCTGCGCCTGCTCTAAATTCGGTCGCATAATCGAGCAAACTATTGATTTGAGTATTTTCATAGTTAAATCCGGTCGATTTAAAACGAATATTGCTGTAATCTTTCAGTCCGAAATCAATACTAACCAGGCCTGATTTGTTAAAAACATAGGCCAAACTTCCTGTCCATTTTCCGGGGGTCTGCAGTTTATATTCGGGGTAAATGATGGTAAGATCTGAATCTGTGTAAACCGTAGAGAGATTTGAATTAGCAGGGTTTCCATAATTAAATCCTGTACTAGATAAATTCTGTCTTAATTCATCATTTAGCGTGTACCAAGTAGACGATTCGTAAGCAAGACCCGCGCGAAAGGCTTTGGTGATCTTTGCAATGGCCCCGAATTGCAATGACAATCCAGTACCGTATGTATGCAGATCATTGCTAAACGTCGAGTTTCTGACCCCAGAGTTTTGGCTATTGTTGTTTTCTTCGTAAAAAATGGTTGATTGTGTGTAATCGGAAAAATGAGAATTGATATTAAGTCCAAAATAAAATCGATCTTTATATTGCACTGCCGCATTAAAGGTCAATTTTCCGTTTGATCCTGTCGATTCTAAATAATTTTCTTGATAATTTTGACCAGCAGGAACATTGGAAGAATAGTTGTCTCCAACTTCAGTATTAACGTTGATAAGATATCCTTGATAACCTAAAAAAGCCTGTTGCTCCCTAAAATTAAGCTCGTCGTAATAGAAATTTTGTAGCGTAACAACTGGAACGCCGAGTTGTGATGCATTCGGATTAGCATAGCTTAAAAAATAGTCTGCGATAGAATGATTTGGATTGTTTCCAAAAGCAAACAGCGAATTATCGTGGTTATAAGTATTTTCGTAGTTAACTGCTAGCGTAAATTTCTTCCAGTTGGTTTTGGGGTCATTGACATTAAAAACTAAAATGCCGCCACCCTGATTTATATCAAAAGTATTATTGTTTACAGCATTGGTATTCCCAAAATAATCAGATTTATTTTTAACATTGTAATTGATTAACGAAACACCCACTTGACTATTTGCAAAAACTGCTGCACCCGCTGGATTGACATTTAATGAAGAAAAATCTCCGCCCAATGCACCAAAAGCACCACTCATCGACTGAAACCGGGCGGTTCCATTTAAATTGTCTTGGCTATAACGCAGGGCATCTGAAATATTTTGCGACTGAACGACAGATAAAACAAAGCCTGTTAATATTAAGATTAAATATTTTTTCATAATTTTTTTTCAAAAAAAGTTCGTGATTACCGTGTAATCAAAACTAGGAATTTATCGGTTACTAGTTATCTTCTGCCCCCACCAGAAGACGATCTGCCGCCTCCACCATTACTACCGCTATTATAGCTCCCGCTTCCAGAAGAGCTTGGAGAAGAATACGATCTGGAAGGGGTGTAATTATTATTGTTACTTCGCGTAGCGGTATTGCTTTGGGTTCGGGTGCTGCTAGAATTATTATTTGTTTTTGGTGTATTGTAGTTATTATTCCTTGGTGCGTTGGACGATTCGGTTCTCACAGGATTTCTTGGCGTATTGTAGTTGTAATTTCGCGTACCAGAATTCTGAGTTCTGACGCCATTTCTGGGAGTATTGTAATTCGTATTTCTCGTTCCGTTATAGGAATTGCTTCCTCTTCCATTGTATGAATAATTGTTGTAGGACTGATTTCTGTATGAGCCATTTCTTCGACCATTGTTATAGGCATAATGGTTGTGATAGTAACCATTGTTATACCAATTATTTCCATAGTAGTTATTCCAACCCCAGCCATAATTTGGTCCGTAATATGGATCCCATCCCCAACCATAGTAGCTAGGACCGTACCAAGAATTCCATCCCCAGCCTAAATTCCACCCCGAATAATTGGAATAATTATTCCACCCCCAATTACTACCATATACATTTACGGTAACGTTTTCAGGATTGTTGCCCCAACTAGAGTAGCTTGTATTGCTTTCTTGATTGGAGTTAGAATCATTGTTATCGTAATTGTTAGAGTTGTAATTTTCAACATCGGTAAAAATTTGCTCGGATTGATTTTTGTCTTGTAAAGAGCCAAAATAATCTTTATACTGGTTGTTGTTTTGATTGCTATTACTTTGTGCTCGTTGTCGTTCTGATCCACCGTAAATACCATCGGTGTCCGCGGTTGAAGCGTTTTGATAGGAGCCGCAAGAAACCATTAGGATACTAAAAAAGCTTACTATACTATAAACGGAAATATTATTTGAATAATTAGAATTAGTTTTCATATCTACAGTATTTTTATTGTTGGTCTTTACAAAATTAGTTAGTTTTGCCAAACTATTTAGTTAAAAAACGTTAAACAATTTTTGTGCCAAATTATTCATTATGAGCAAGAACCTTACTACAAGAACTGAAGATTATTCGAAATGGTACAATGAGCTGGTGGTTAAAGCAGATCTGGCAGAAAACTCAGGTGTGAGGGGATGTATGGTGATTAAACCTTATGGTTATGCGATTTGGGAGAAAATGCAGGCAGAATTGGACCGCATGTTTAAAGAAACAGGACACAGCAACGCGTACTTCCCACTGTTTGTGCCCAAAAGCATGTTTGAAGCGGAAGAGAAAAATGCGGAAGGTTTCGCGAAAGAATGCGCTATAGTAACTCATTACAGATTAAAAAACGATCCTGATAAGCCGGGTAAACTCATGGTGGATCCGAATGCCAAACTAGAGGAAGAATTAATTGTTCGCCCTACCAGCGAAGCTATTATTTGGAGTACCTACAAAGGATGGGTACAGTCGTACAGAGATTTGCCATTACTGATAAATCAATGGGCTAATGTTGTACGTTGGGAAATGAGAACCCGATTGTTTCTTAGGACTGCCGAATTCTTATGGCAAGAAGGACACACAGCCCACGCCACCAAAGCGGAAGCAGTAGAAGAATCAAAAAAGATGATGGATGTTTATGCTGAATTTGCAGAAAAATTTATGGCAATTCCTGTAATTAAAGGAATTAAAACAGAAACAGAACGATTCGCTGGAGCTGAAGAGACTTATTGTATCGAAGCACTTATGCAGGATGGTAAAGCATTGCAGGCTGGAACTTCCCATTTTCTGGGGCAGAATTTTGCCAAGGCATTCGACGTAAAATTCGCAAACGCAGAAGGCAAACAAGAATACGTGTGGGGCACTTCATGGGGTGTTTCTACACGTTTAATGGGTGCGCTAGTAATGACGCATTCTGACGATCAGGGTTTGGTGTTGCCTCCAAACCTGGCGCCTATTCAGGTCGTGATTATTCCTATATATAAATCAGACGAGCAACTTGCCCAGATTACGTTTGCTGTTAATCAGTTGATTTTGCAATTCAAAGCAATAAATGTTTCGGTTAAATATGATGACCGAACGACACAAAAACCAGGATTCAAATTTAACGAATACGAACTAAAAGGAGTTCCCATTCGGATTGCTGTGGGTCCAAAAGATTTAGAAAATAAAACTTTCGAAGTAGCAAGAAGAGATACCCTTACAAAAGAGATTGTTTCAAATGAAAGAAT
>JACMOK010000070.1 GCA_014378065.1 Flavobacterium sp. | reverse complement strand
TTTTTTAAATACACCGCATACATCCTGAGCTCATTGACAAACAAATTAGGTCGTTCTGTATTAATCATTACGTTTTCGTTTCCATAAATATGCTGTACCATTTTTGATAGCGACACTTCCTTTGAAAATACGCCAGATTCGGGCCAAGGCAAATTACAATGCCTTGATCCTGTTCTTTGATGGGAATATCGTTTTCCAAATAGGATGCATTCGCCAAACCTACACAAAGACACGATTTTTCTGTGATTTTGTTTTGCATATTCTTTAATTGGTCTACCGAAAATTCATCTTTTATCGCATCCAATTCTTGCAGTTTAAAATCCTGATATTTTTTAGATGCGGTACAAATTCCCTTGCGGTCAAACTCTTTACGCGACGCGAGAAACTTTTTTGGGCAAGAGCTACCCGAGTTGTTTTCTTGGATTCTTTTGTTTTTCAATACCGAATTCGAAGTGCCTTTCACCGAATTAAACGGAACTCCAAGAGGAGAAATATGACTCAAATAGAAATCGTCTTCTGTCGCTTTTGCTAACAACGCTCGGGTTGATTTATCTACAGAAGTCGCTTTACGAACCAACAGAAAAGGAGAACCCCAACCTACTGAATCCAGTTCGTAATAATTCAATAAAAGGCATGTTCGTCAGCAGTGCCAACCCCACCTTGCGCCGTAATTTTTAATGGCAACGGCATTTTTGGAACCGGCATTTTTTTAAGCGTCAAAGCTTTGATCATTAAGGCATAGGCATTTTGAATCAATTGTGCTTATTTCTGCTTGAACTCCTCGAGAATTGGTCCGAATAAAAAACCATCTGTAGCAAAGACATGTCCGCCGCAATTTAACCCTGATTCAATTAGATATTCGGAAACCCAAAGTCCTTTTTTGGCTAGAAAATTACCCTGAATCATTGCCGATCGGTAGTCGCTGACTTTAAGAATAATTTTCTTCCGCAGCACATTCTCAGCATTTGGAAAAAAGTCTTTGAACTGTTCGAAATAACCATACAATCTCGGATTCATCCCCGCAGAAAGCACTACACCTCCTGTCAAGTTGCTATTGGCAAAGCCCCGAAGTGCCTCATGGGCATCATTGAATTCTACCGGAAGCATTTCATTTTTGATAAAATTTTCTTTGTCTACCTTAGTCATAACATTAACATCAATAGCGCCCGAAATAAGGGTTTCTTCAAGATATTTTTTGCAACGGGCCTGGTTTCCAATGCCACTATCCAGTGCATTTTGAAATCCTCGTTTAACCTCAGAGTCGTTGGGTAACATGGTCATATAATTTTGTATGGCCAGCCTGCTTTCTCCAAGTTCCGTTTTAAAACAAGTCCATTTTTCTTTTGCGATAGTATCCACCAAATTGAGGTTACGGGTAATGCGTTTGGCCCTAAAATCTTCCGCTTTTTGAGTTATTTCAAAATAGGGAATTGAAAATTTGGCACTGTAAAAGGCAGCCATTTTCTCAATAAGGTCATCGTCAGTAATTGAAATTACCGAAGCAATGCCATAATGCGCCACGCGAATCGGACTGTCAATGGTCTAGGCCAGCCCCATGACGGGAATGTGAAGGGTACGAATGGATTTTGATGGGGTCATTTGCATAGATTTTATAAACCACAAACTACCCAAAACAAAATGCCTTAAAAGCTGATAAATATCATATCGGAATGAAAGACAAATAAGTCTGCATTTGTTTTCAAAATCAAATTATTTCTTGTGCCGTCAAACTAATGCGATTATCTTTGCGCCGTCGGCTATAATGACAGCATAGCCATCCATCGTCACTTTTGAAAAATTGAAATGAACAAACAAGAAAAAATAAAAAACTTTGATCCCTCTCAACCTGGATTGTCCGATCAAAGCATTTTCGGATTGCCTTTTACGGCAGAAGAAAGTGAAATTATTATCATTCCCGTACCATGGGAAGTCACCGTAAGTTATGGCGCAGGCGCATCTGACGGTCCGAAGGCCATTCTAGAAGCGGCATCGCAAGTCGATTTGCACCACCAAGAATTTCCGGAATTGTGGAAACTCGGGATCTTTCTCGATCTCACCGACCAAACGATGAAATGGGGCCATGATAGCATGACCTACAAAGCACTGGCGCAAACCATAATCGAAGCACTCGGAAACGGCGAGGTGATCAAAGACCGTCCCGACTTACAACTTAATTTGGATCAAATCAACAAGGTGTGCCGCAAATTAAATGAACAGGTCAAAGAGCGGGTGGTGTATTGGGCAAAAAAGGGAAAGAAAGTCGTGCTTTTGGGCGGTGATCACTCCACTCCGTTGGGCTACTATGAAGCATTGGCCACGCTGCACGCTGACTTTGGTATTTTGCATCTTGATGCCCACATGGATTTGCGAAATGCTTACGAAGGTTTTACGTATTCCCATGCTTCCATAATGTACAATGCACTGCAGCTTCCTCAAATTACTAAAGTTGTACAGGTAGGCATTCGTGATTTTTGTAAACAAGAAGTAGAAACGGTTTTTGAAGCAGGGCAACGCGTTATTGTTCACACTGACATGGATTTGAAAGCGGAAGCGTATCGAGGGATTTCATGGCATCAGCAATGCGAACAGATTATTGCTGCCTTACCTCAGAAGGTAACGATCAGTTTTGATATTGACGGTCTTTATTCTTGGTATTGCCCTAATACCGGAACACCCGTTCCCGGCGGATTTTCATTTGAGCAAGCCGCATACTTGCTTTTACAATTGGGCGATAGCGGAAAGGAAATCATTGGTTTCGACCTCGTTGAGGTAGCGCCGGGAGCCGACGACTGGGATGGCAATGTGGGAGCCAGAATGTTGTATCACATGTGTGGCGTTTTGGCAAAAAACAATGGCTTGGCTGTGGGTCAAAAAATAAATTTTAATCGCTAAGTCCTCCATTAAAAGGCATCCATATTTTCAATGATATGATTGGCTTTGACTTTTATGGCATACAATTCTTCGGCAGGCATTTTCTGCAACAAACTCAACATCATCGTCATGCGAGGGTTTTTTTTAAAATAATCGCGCTTTTCATCGAGAAAGTTCCAGTATAAACTATTAAATGGACAGGCCATATCAGTTGTTTTCTCTTTTACATTGTAGGCACAACTGCCGCAATAATTACTCATTTTATTGATATAGCTTCCAGAGGAAACATAAGGTTTGGTAGCAATAATGCCGCCATCGGCATACTGACTCATTCCTCGGGTATTGGGCATTTCTACCCATTCGATCGCATCGATGTAAACACCAAGATACCAGGCATCAACTTGATCAGGATGGATTTGAGTGAGTAAGGTAAAATTGCCAATGACCATCAGCCGTTGAATATGATGTGCGTAGGCTTCGTCCAGACTTTGGTTTATGGCATGATGCAAACAATTCATCTTTGTGTTTCCCGTCCAAAAAAATTCTGGCAGTGTATGATGGTTTTCGAGTGCATTTTTTTGTGCATATTGTGGCATTTCTTTCCAATAAATGCCTCGAATGTATTCGCGCCAACCCAAAATCTGGCGCACAAAACCCTCCACTTGCGAAAGCGAAATGGTGTTTTGATTTTGATGATAATGCGCAATGACCCGATCAATCACTTCCTTTGGCGATAGCATCTTGCTATTCATGGCAAAAGACAAACGGGAATGAAATAGAAATTTCTCATTTGTATGCATCGCATCTTCATAGTCGCCAAAATGAACCAATAAATGATCGCAGAAATAATCTAAAACTTCGACACATGCCGCACGAGAAGTAGGCCAAGAGAAATCGGCGGAGTCTATATTTCCGAAGGTAACTACGGCTGCGTTACTAAGTTGGTCTACGACAGCATCAACTTGCAAGTGGAAATTCTTGGCTTTGGGAATAGTGAATTCTCCTTTGTATTTTTTGCGATTGTCGGCATCAAAATTCCATTGGTTTCCTAAAGGCAGTGCGCCATCCATCAATAAATGGTGTTTCTTTCGCATGTAGCGGTAGAAATTTTCCATTAAAAGCATTTTTTTTCCTTCAAAAAATTCAGACAACTCCATCCGGCTGGTATAAAAATGTTCTGTATCAAAGCCTTGTGAAGGAATACTAATTTGCTGACAAATGGATAGCAATTGCTCGTCCAATCGAAATTCATCAGCGAGCAGGTACTCAAATTTTGTAATCTTATATTTTTCGATGGCTTGCACAACCAGCTTCTTCAATTCCTGCGGATTTTTCGCATCGGTAATTTCAAAGTAGACAACATGGTGCCCTTTTGATCTAAGGCCATCAGCAAAGTGGCGCATCGCAAGAAAAAAAGCGACTACTTTTTGAATGTGGTGTTTGACGTAATCCGTTTCCTGACGCATTTCAGCCATCAAGTATATTACGTTTTCGTCGGTTTCTCTAAACCAGGAATGCTCAGCATTTAATTGGTCTCCCAAAATCAATCGCAGTTTTTTCATTTTAAAATAATTCAGGCGTTAGCCACAATTGTTGGAATTTCCCACTGGCATCATACATTTCAGCTTGTCGTTTGATGTTGAATTTTCTGTCTCTGGGATCATTTCCCACACCCGAGTTGTAAATCCAATTGCCATAATTGCTGTGCACATCGTAGTCTATTAAAAAACTTTCAAAATAGGCAGCCCCGATTCGCCAATCCTGCTGCCACTCTTTCGCCCAATAGCTCGCTACATTTTGCCGACCGCGATTGCTCATCCAGCCGGTTTTTTGAAGTTCGATCATGTTGGCATTGACGAAAGGTTCGGTTGTTCTGCCGTTGGTCCATTGTTGGAAGGCCTTTTGATTATTTCCCCAAACATAGTCTTTTTGTAAAATTCCATCAATCTGGAAGATTTTATTGCCGTGTTTTAGTGAGATGTATTTAAAATAGTCACGCCAAATTAACTCAAAAAACAACCAGTATGTATCTTCGTTTTTAGTAATTTCTTTCTCGTATCGTTTGATTTCCCAATATATTGTTCTTGCAGAAATGCTGCCATTGCCCAGCCATGCAGATAATTTTGAACTGTAGTCCGTTCCAATAAGTCCGTTGCGCGTTTTCTTGTAAATACGCAACTGGTTGGTTTCCCAAAAATAGGACTGGATTCTTTTTAAGGCTTGGTTCTCGCCTCCTTTGAAAGGGAATGCACTGCGAGTTTCGGTTTCAAATGGTTCAAATCCTAACTCGGTTAGAGTTGGAATGGCGGTGCTATTTTCGACCAAGTTTTCTATCCCTTTTGGCGCCAATGATACGCAAGGTCTGACTTTAGAAAGTTTCTCGCATTGTTTTCGGAAATCTGTAAAAACTGCTGGAATGGCATGGAAATTTGGGTACGGAATATCGCTGGGATGAAACAAAAATTGATCGTAGGTTGCTATCCATTCTACATTTTGTAATTTTTTCTGTATGTTTTTATTTACTTCAAGTTCTTCCGATGTCCATTCCGCTTGGGTGTAAATCTTAGTGATGGCATGCTCTGTAACTAAACCTGGGAGGCAGTTTTCCGGCAAATCATAAAAAACCATTAAAGAAATATTGTTTTTTTCCAAATTGGTTTTTAGTTCCGCTAGTGTTTCGAGAAGAAATCGGGCGCGAAATTGTTCGGTTTTTTTAAAACCGTAAGTTGTATTTTGAAATTGTCTTGGGTCAATGCAATAGATGCCGATAGTTCTGCCATTTGTTTTACGGGCTTCCCAAAGCGATACATTGTCTTGCACCCGCAAATCATTTCGAAACCAAACCAAATTAGCCATATTAAAATTTTATTATTGTGATTGTTTCGGATTGCTTCTTCGGCATTTTTCACTGCAGTATTTGACCGATTCCCAATTTTTTTCCCATTTCTTACGCCAAGAAAAAGGCAACTGGCAACGAACACATATTTTTTGGGGCAGGTTAACTTTGTGATGTGCCATTATTTTAGAAAGGATTTGGTTGGCAAATCGGGCCGGGCATACTCGAAACGGTCAATTAACTTGGGCAAACAATAACCATCAAGTCCGTTAATGGCCACGCTGTTTCCTTTGTCGAGCTGCAACCACCCATCACGATGTTCGAGCCGCTCTTCAAAGAACAATTCTTCGATGGCAGCGATCACATGTATGGTGTCGTTTTCTTTAATGTAATACTCGTTCAGGTATCGGCAGTACAACTGCACCGGACTGCCTTTGACAAATGGAGTGGAAATACCGGTCTTAAATTCGGCCATTAAATTGGTTTTGTCAAATTCTGAAACTCCTTGAGGATAACTCGCTGCCGTATGGTGGGCATCTGAGATCATCTCAGCAGCAATGTGGTTGACGGTAAAAAAACCGGTTTCTCTAATATTTTTATAAGTATCCCTCGGGACAGTTGTCGGACGAACAATAAAACCGAGCATAGCGGGATTGCTTCCCAGATGCGTAATACTGCTAAAAACTGCAACATTGGTAAGACCAGTTTTCGATTGGGTGGCAATCAAATTTGCCGATTTGTATCCGGTGCAGGAATTGATTAAATTCAGGCGGTGGACTTTTTCCATTTGAGAAAGATCATTTTGCGATAGTCGCTTCATTTTGCAAGGAATTTCAGAACAAAGATAGCTTTTGTTTAATAAAAACCAATAAATAGTAAACAAAGCTTATCTTTGCGTGAAGGATTGAGGCGGTAGCTCCCGATGCAATCGGGACTTAAGCGGAAAGCCTGACCTCTCGGCGCCTGATAAGGAAGCTATTTTGTTCATTTTCTGCCGAGAGGGCACGCCCAAAAAAAAACTTAAATGTGAGCATTGCTATTCTTAATTCATTATTTTTGCAACCTTTATAATTGACACCGTTTCTTGATGCAAACTCCACTTAAAATTGCTGTTGTTGGTTCCGGATTGGTCGGGTCGTTACTCTCGATTTATCTCAGAAAAGCCGGGCATACTGTTGCGGTGTATGATCGAAGTCCGGACATTCGAAAAATTAATTTTTCAGGACGCTCGATCAATTTAGCAATGTCGGATCGCGGTTGGAAAGCGTTAGACGGAGTCGGAATAGGCGATGCCGTGCGGGAAATTGCCATTGCGATGGACAAAAGGGCTATTCATCTCAACGACAAACTGACTTTTCAAAGCTATGGTTTGGAAGGGGAAAGTATTTATTCGATTTCAAGAGGCCTTCTAAATAGGAAAATGATTGATTTGGCAGAACAAGCCGGTGCTACTTTTCATTTTGAGCAAAAGATTTGGGACATTTCCCTGCCTGACGCGACGCTGCACATAGGCGAAACTGAGCGAGGCGCCTGGGAGGCGGTGCGGCATGACATGGTTTTTGGAGCAGATGGTGCGTTCTCGAGAATAAGGCACCGCATGCAACGCCAAAGCATGTTTAATTATTCGCAAGAATTCTTGAATACGGGGTACAAGGAATTAAATATTCCGCCCAATGCTAATGGTACGCACAAACTCGATAAAAATTCGTTTCACATTTGGCCCAGGGGCGATTATATGTTGATTGCCTTGCCCAATCTGGACGGCAGTTTTACCTGTACTTTGTTTATGCCCTTTGAAGGAGAAAATTCGTTTGCAGCGCTCACCGATAGGATCGAAGTAGCAGCTTTTTTTGAGAAAAATTTTCCCGATTCAATTGAAGTGATTCCCGAGTTGGCCGAAGATTTTTTCAAAAATCCAACCAGTACTTTGGTCACTATGAAGTGTTTTCCGTGGACTTTTGAAAATAAAGTGGCTTTAATTGGCGATGCCTGTCACGCAATTGTGCCATTTTACGGGCAGGGTATGAATGCCGGTTTTGAAGACATTACGATATTAAATGAGATGATGGCTAAATATGGCGACGATTGGAAAATGATTTTCTCCGAATATGAGCAATCGCGCAAACCCAACGCCGATGCGATCGCCGAATTGTCGTATCGAAATTTTATGGAAATGAGTTCTAAAACCGCTGATGATAAATTTCACCTTCAGAAGAAAATTGAAAAACATTTTTCAAATAAATATCCGGAAAGATGGGTTCCGCTATACAGCCGCGTGACTTTTAGCCACCGGCCTTACGCAGAAGCATTGGCGATTGGCGATTTTCAAAATGCTATCATGGAAACCATTTTAAAAATGGACAACATTGAGCAAATCTGGAACACAGCAATTGTAGAAGAGAAAATGCTTGAATTGCTCGGATAATCTTTGCGCATTCTGGTTTCCCTTACTTTTATTAAATTTCAGATGTGCTCCGTTCTGATATCTTCACCAACATAAAATTTGCATGCCACCCAGCGCAGTTGGCAGGTGCCAGCAATCGGAGATCAGCTCATTCTGCCTCGCGGTGCACTTTTAAAATATCAAATGCCGGTTGACAAATGGCTAAATATTCGCAGGGTTTGTCAAACGGATTAGAATATTGAACCCGCGTATTCTTTTCAATTTTTATTGATTGTCCCGCTTCTAGGATGATGGTTTCTCCCTCAATAATAAATTGTTTTTTCCCAGCAATGATATAGGTGTACTCTTCAAAATCAGGAGTTTGAAAAGGTTCTTTCCAATATGGTGGCGCAATCATGTGTGCTATAGAAATTGCCGCATTGTTCGTAGTTGCGATGCCATGGTGTTCTTCAATGAGCTTGCCATCAGTTGTAGGAATCACAAAAGGCGTGGCTTGAACAAAGTATTTTTTCATCGTATCATTTTTTAAATATTTTACTCAAAATACTAAAGGCACCTCTAATAAAAGTCGCACTGGTCAAAACTTTAATCGCCGATTTTGCCACGGGACTTAGTTCTATCGGCTTGTTGTCTTCTTTTTCCTGAGCGGCCTGTTCTTGTTTTTGCTCCGCTTGCGCGGTCTCGGTTGTTATTTTTTTGTTCAGCATTTCATAGGCGCTTTCGCGGTCTATAATTTCGCTGTATTTGCGAACCAGTTTAGAATTGGCATTCACTTCGGCGATTTCGGTTTCGGTCAATATGTCCATTCTGCTCTGCGGGGCGCGAATCATCGTTGCGGCGAGCGGGGTTGGAATTCCTTTCTCGTTTAAAGCGGTAACCAAAGCTTCTCCGATTCCGAGAGAAGTTAGCAATTCGTCTGTTTTGTAAAATTCGGAAGTTGGATAGTTGTCGGCCGTCATCTGGATCGATTTTCTATCATTGGCAGTAAAAGCCCTTAAGGCGTGCTGAATTTTAAGACCCAATTGGGCGAGAACCCCGCTAGGTACATCCATCGGATTTTGTGTAATGAAAAAAACGCCGATGCCTTTGGAGCGGATTAGTTTTACGATGGTTTCAATCTGATCGAGCAAGGTTTTGCTGGCCTCATTAAAAATCAGATGCGCCTCATCAATAAACAGCACCAACTCGGGTTGGTCAGCATCTCCCTTTTCAGGCATTTGCTGGTAGATTTCAGCGAGCAAACTCAACATGAATGTGGAGAATAATTTGGGTTTGTCTTGAATGTCAGTCAGCCGGATGATGTTGACATAACCTTTTCCATTTTCGTCAAAACGCAAAAGATCGTTGATGTCAAATGACATTTCACCAAAGAACAACTCGGCACCTTGTTGTTCAAGTTCAATAATCTTACGCAGAATTGTACCGGTGGTGGAAGCTGATATTTTGCCGTAGTTTTCCTCGATTTCTGCTTTGCCTTCTTCGGTGATATAGTTGATTACCTTTTTAATGTCTTTTAAATCCAATAAAGGCATTTTGTGATCATCGCAGTATTTAAAAATTACGGAGACAACTCCGGCTTGCACATCATTCAGATTAAGTATTCTAGAAAACAAAACCGGACCAAACTCAGAAACGGTGGCACGAAGGCGGACTCCGCTCTGTTGTGAGAGCGACATCAATTCGACTGGAAAACTAGAAACGGTGTAAGGAATGTTTATTTTGGCATGACGTTCTGTTATAAAGGGTTTTTCGTCGCCTTTTTTGGCGATGCCACTAAAATCTCCTTTAATGTCCATCATCAAAACAGGAATGCCAAAAGAGGACAATTGTTCAGAAAGTACTTGGATGGTTTTCGTTTTTCCAGTTCCTGTGGCTCCGGCGATAAGTCCGTGGCGATTTAAGGTTTTAAGCGGAATTTTAACTTGGGCATTGGGTAACGGATCTCCGTTTAGCATTGCTGAACCTAACAGAATACTATCGCCTTTAGAAGCGTATCCTTCGGTAATCACTCGAATAAAATCGTCATTTGTAGTCATTATATAGCTTTTAAAAATTGGTTTTAAGAATGAGGTGCAAGATATCAATTTTTCAAATTCAAATGGAGTAGCTTTAAGGAGGGCTTTGAATTTTATAGTTTGTAAAAAATTAAATGGTTTTGAAATTGTCATACTAAATTGAAACATCACAGCGTTATAGTTTGAAAAGAGGCTGAAAATATGGTGAAGGAATGTTTTTAAATGGGGTTTTTGATCTAACAATAACACCAGAAAATTTCAATAAATTAGGGTGTTTCAAATTAATCACAATAAAATTAAAAAAAGTTTTTTTATTTAAACTAAAAAATTAAATTTGCTCCTATTCAAATTCACTTATAACCAAAATTTATAAATTAAAACTATTAAAAATTAAGAAAATGGCAAACGTTAAACAAGACAGTAGCTCAAACGGAGGAGGAATGTTCTCAGGATTAGTAATCATAGCATGCGTAGTTGTGGGTTGGATAATCTGGAATTTCATCATGGGTTCAGGCTCAAACTTTGAAGGTGGCGTGAATACCGGTCATCCACTACCAGGTAATTATTTGGCAATGGTATACAAAGGGGGTCCAATCGTGCCAGTCTTAATGGGATTACTCTTAATGGTTATTGTGTTTTCTTTTGAGCGTTATATGGTGATCTCAAAGGCTGCCGGAAAAGGAAATTTGGATCAATTCATGAAAAGAATTCAAGGCAATATCGCCACAGGGAACATTGATGCTGCTTTAGAAGACTGTGACAACCAAAAAGGTTCAGTGGCCAATGCAATTAAAGCTGCTTTGGTGAAATATCAAGACGTTAAGAGAGAAGGATTAGATAGCGAAACGGCTGCCGAAACCATTCACAAAGAAATTGAGGAAGCAACTTCACTGGAAATGCCGATGTTGGAGAAACACATGACCATTCTTTCTACGTTGGTGTCTTTAGGGACACTTGCGGGATTATTAGGAACGGTAACGGGAATGATTAAAGCGTTTGGTGCTTTGGCTACAGCTGGCACGCCTGACCAAGCCCTATTGGCTAACGGTATTTCTGAGGCTTTGATCAACACAGCGACGGGAATTTCGACCTCCGCATTAGCCATTATTGCTTACAACTTTTTTACCTCTAAAATTGATACGCTAACGTATTCTATTGACGAAGCCGGATCGGCGATCGTTAATTCTTACAGACGCTTCAGAGGATCAGTAAAAAACTAAATTAATATATCTTACAGAATAAAAACTTATTAATTGACGGTTTTGTTTTCTGTAAATATTAAAAAATATAAATATGGCTAATGTAAAAATGTCTAAAAAAGCGGCGGCTATCGACATGACCGCAATGTGCGACGTGGCCTTTCTTTTGCTTACTTTCTTTATTTTGACCGCAACGGCAAAGCAGCAAGAACCATTACCAGTAGACACGCCAGCCTCAACTGTTCAAACCAAATTACCGGAAACGGATTTGGCAACCATCACTATTGGTAAAGGGAATGTCTTTTTTGACTTGAAAGGAAGGGAAATTCGCAAAAGAACTTTGGAACTGATGGGCAAAAAGTACGGTGTGGATTTTACCGAAGAAGAAGGCGATAAATTTGCTTTAATGGAAGGTTTTGGCGTGCCAATTCAAAATTTGAAAAGTATTATTGCAATGACGAGTTCTCAGAGAAATAAGCCTGGAGTTCAAACTAGTATTCCTAAAGATTCTTTAGACAATCAATTGGCAGATTGGATTCAAAATGCCCGAATTGCTAATATTGAGGTAGACCAGAAAGAATTGCAGATTGCAATTAAAGGCGATGCAAAAGAAGAATATCCAGCTATTCAGAAAGTAATGGATATTTTACAAGATCAAAAAATAAATAGTTTTAATTTGGTGACTGGTCTTAGAGGGAAAGATTTTTAATTAATAAAGACAGAAAAAATGGCTGAATTAAATACGGGTGACGGCGGCGGCGGCAAAAGTGGAAAAGTAAGAAGTAAAAAGCAAAACTCTAAAGTAGATTTAACTGCAATGGTCGATTTGGCTTTCTTGCTCATCACGTTCTTCATGTTAACCACCTCATTATCTAAACCACAATCAATGGATTTGGGTTTGCCCGATAAAGATGATGACAAAAAAACACCGCCTGTCAAAGTGGATGAAAATCGCACGATGACCGTTTTATTGGGTGACAACAACAAGATGACGTATTATATGGGATTGCTTGCTACGCCAAAGATAGCGCCGAAAGATATTTCTTATGGAAAAGAAGGCATTCGTAAAGAATTACTCAGGCAAAAGGCTGAGGTTATTAAATACACGGGCAACAAAGATAAAGGACTAATCGTAATCATCAAGCCTAGCAAGAAGTCTAATTATAGAAATCTTGTTGATATACTAGATGAAATGGCCATAGCGGATGTTCCAACTTATGCCATCGTAAACGATTATAGTCCAGAGGAAAAAAAACTAATAGGGGAAGGAAGCCTTACAGCTGTGCCTGATACTGCTGCAACGGCCACTCCTTAATTCTTAATCTAATTAAAATAAATACAAACCGATGAAATTAGATTTGTTAAAAAAACAGTGGCTCGACATCGTTTTTGAAGGACGAAACAAAAGCTATGGTGCTTACGAATTGAGAAAAGAAAACTCAGTAACTTCCACAAAGGCGTTTATTTTTGGCGCATTGGTATTTGCTTTCTTAGTCAGTATTCCGATGTTGGCCAATTTGATTCCAGATTCTTCTGAAAATGATGCTAATTTGGACAAGAAGATCGTCACTATTAAATTACCACCCAAGGAGAAACCAAAAGAAGACCTGCCGCCACCGCCACCGCCACCGCCCAAAGTTGATCAAGTTAAATTTGTTAAACCGGTTGTTGCAAAAGCGGAAGAAGTGGTAGAGGAACCACCAAAAATTAAAGAGATTGTTGATAAAAAGTTGGGTGCAGAAACCATTAAGGGAGATCCTGACGCTGAATTAACCGTCGAGCCTGTCGGAAATGGTCCAAAAGATGTAGTGGAAGAAGACAACAATATTTACAATACTGCAGGCATAGAAGTAAAACCAGATTTTCCTGGCGGGATAGATAAATTTTACAAGTATGTTGGTAAAAATTACCAAGTTCCGGAAGAAGATGGATTGAAAGGAAAAGTTTTTGTATCGTTTGTTGTGGAAAAAGATGGGTCGCTTACGGATATTAAAGTAATTAGAGATATCGGATATGGTACTGGAAAGGAAGCCATACGGGTACTAAAATCTTGTCCGAGGTGGAATCCTGGAGAACAAAACGGGAAAAAGGTACGGGTACTATATTCTTTGCCAATTAACATACAGTCTGCTGAATAGTGTTTAATAAAATAGTTATTAATTTCAGGAAGAAATCGCTTAAAGAGCGATTTCTTCTCGTTATAGGAATGTTGTTTTTCGTTCTATATTTGGTGCTGGGGATAATTGTTATTTTTTGGAAAAAATTTCCTATTGCGATTCCGGAGTACAGAATTGCTTTTGGATTGCTCTTAATTGGGTATTCTTTTTTGCGGTTTATACGATTTGTTAAGTCTAATTCTGAATAAAATGAAAAAATATATTAACATGGTTTGTTTTTTAACCTTTATTTTTTTGATAATTCAATGTCAGAAAAAAGAAGGTAAGTCTGAAGAAAGCATCCTGCGAGGAATCACAACTATCCTAGTGGATGAAACCTTGACGCCCATAATTAATGATCAAGTTGAGATTTTTGAAAGCCGATACGAGGCCAAAATTACTGTGGAATCAAAATCTGAAGGTGAAGTAATACAAGCGCTGACTATGGACAGTTCCCGTATTGCGATCCTGTCAAGAAAATTAAATATTGAGGAATTGAACGTTTTTAAAATAAGAAAGTTAATTCCGAAAATGACTCCATTCGCTAAAGACGGGATCGCCCTAATTGTGAATATTAACAATAAAGACAGCCTAATTGCGTTAGAACAAGTGGTTGCATTTATGCAAGGAAAAAATCAGTCCAGCTACAAGGGTCTGGTTTTTGACAATCCAAATTCAAGTACGTCACGATATTTCTGCGAATTAGCTGGAATAAAAAGTCTGCCTAAAAACAATGTTTTTTCTTTCAAAACTAATGATGAAGTGATCCGGTATGTTTCACAAAATGATGGGATGATTGGTATTGTCGGCTTGAATTATATTTTTCAACCTACTGTCCCGATGGGGACATATCTGGCAGGAGTTAGGGTGCTTAATGTCAAAAATGACAAAGATAACCAGTATTACAGTCCAACTCAAAACAACATCGCAGAAGGGAAGTACCCTTTGGCACGTGATTTGTACATCGTCAATTGTCAAGGGTTTTCAGGTTTAGGAATGGGATTTGCTTCCTTCGTAGCCGGCGAGACTGGTCAAAGAATTATTTTAAAATCTGGATTGGTTCCCGTTAGAATACCATCACGAAAAATTTTAATAAGAAAGCAGATCAATAATGATAAAAAGTAAAATTAATTATATTACCATGAACAAATTCAAGATTTTAAGCTTTGTATTACTCGCATCAATTTCGGTAAGTAAAGCACAGGATATAGAACAAGCCAAAAAAGCAATCGATGGGGAACAATATGAAAAAGCAAAATCGATGTTGAAGTCATTGATTCAAGCCAAACCTGGAAACGGGAAAGCCACGTTTCTGTTAGGAAATATTTATTTGAAACAAAACATAGAGGATTCAGCTAAACTCTACTTTCAGAAAGGATTGTCGGGAAATGAAAGTGCAAAATTAAATTATATAGGATTAGGTCAGATTGATTTAGACCATAATAACGCCGCGGCCGCCCAGTCTAATTTTTTGTCCGCAACAAAAGATGTTAAGAAAAAAGATACTGAAGAATATGTATACATTGCCAAGGCCTATTTAAATGCCGACAAACCAGACTTCAAAGCTGCCTTAGCTATTTTGGATAAGGCCAAGGCAGCAAATTCTGCCGATGCCAATGTGCAAATGGCATTAGGAGATTCATTTTATGGTGATAAAAACCAAAATGAAGCCTATGCGGCTTATCGAAATGCCTATCAAACGGATAGTTCCTTAATTAGAGCAAAAATGCAATTGGGAGTTTTGTTAAAAGGTGCCAAGGCCTACACTGAGGCAGTTAAGGCTTATGACAATGTAATTGCTACCAATCCCAATTATGGTCCGGTCTACAGAGAGTTGGCAGAAACTTATTATTATTGGGGAAACAATGAACCCAAGAAGTACAATGAATACATTCAAAAATCATTGGGCTATTATGAGAAATATATGAGTCTAACCGATTATTCACTAACATCTCGTATGCGTCACGCCGACTTTTTGATTCTTGCCAAAGATTATAAGGCGTTAGAGGTGGAAGCCAACAAAATGAAGGAATTGGATAAAGTGAATCCCAGAATTCTGCGGTATTTAGGATATTCTGCCTACGAAAACGGAAATACTGACGTCGCTTTAAAATCATTGCAGGACTTCATTGGAAATCCTTCAAACAAAATTATTGCTAGAGATTACATGTATTTGGGCTTGGCGAAACTACGAAAGTCCAATAACACCGAAACTAAAACGGCAGACGCTGTTATATTTGCAGAAGGTGTTGCCGATATTAGAAAGTCGGTTGAAATGGAAATCACAATGACCAACGATTTAAGCGAGGTAGGCAAAAAGTTCTACGAGCAAAAGTTGTTTAAAGAAGCAGCTGCCATTTATGAAATTGCTACGACAAACGTGACTTCTAAAAATTATTTGTTGGATAATTTTTATTTGGGAAATTCCTTGTATTACGATAACACCAGAAAAGATGTCGTTAAGCCAGACCCTGTAGCGCTCCAAAAAGCAGATGCTGCTTTCGGTAAGGTAATTGAAGCTTCTCCAACTACTCAGGATGCATATATTTTCAGAGCCCGAGCAAACAGATTGCTTGAAAACGAAACGATGATTATAAAGTATTACGAAGATTATTTAAGAGTTGTGAC
Source organism: Flavobacterium sp. (assembly GCA_014378065.1). Classification (GTDB taxonomy): domain Bacteria; phylum Bacteroidota; class Bacteroidia; order Flavobacteriales; family Flavobacteriaceae; genus Flavobacterium. The sequence continues at coordinate 9,791 of JACMOK010000070.1, read as the reverse complement.
TGAAAAAGGAGAAGAAGAAGTAACCAAAAACAAAGCAAAATTTATCGAATCCTACAACAACATAGCAGCGAGTTATGCCAATACAGATCAGGCCAAGGCTAGAGAATATTTTAATAAGACCTTAGCACTTGATCCGGGCAATCAATATGCAACAGATTCGTTGAAGACCCTTAAGAGGTAGAAAACGCATATAACCAAACCGATAAGCTTAAAAGTTATCGGTTTTTTTATGAATTGTTTGCTGGCGTTTTTTCCAACTTGTAATTCCTAGTTTTTCATTAGTAAATTAAAGTGAAAGCAGCCTCTGACAAATGCTCCTCTTTCTTAGTAAAAGAAATTTTGTTATTTCAAAAAGTCATTTTCTTTGATTTTTACTAAAGTTCGGTAGGTCGATTTATGCGAGTTGGCAATCAACATATTCTTTTCCGTTTACTTTCTTACTCTTTTTAGCCGGCAGTTATTGCTCCATCTAAATTTCCTATCTTTGCACTTTATTTATAAAAATGTTATCAAAAGAAATTCAGGCTGAAGTAGAAAAAGGAAATCTACTTCCTTTAATGGAAGAATTTTACACCATCCAAGGCGAAGGATTTCATACCGGCACGGCGGCTTATTTTATCCGCATTGGTGGTTGTGATGTTGGTTGCCATTGGTGTGATGTTAAAGAAAGTTGGAACGCTGAATTGCACCCACCTACAAATATAGAACAGATTGTTGCCAACGCCCAAAAATATGCCGATACCGTGGTAGTTACGGGAGGCGAACCTTTAATGTGGGATATGAGCATGCTCACTCAATTGCTGAAGCAAAAAAGACTAAAAGTGCACATTGAAACTTCTGGAGCTTACCCTCTAACTGGAATTTGGGACTGGATTTGTCTCTCTCCAAAGAAAAACAAACTTCCTACCCAAACGGTTTTTGAAAATGCAGACGAATTAAAAGTAATTGTCTTTAACAAACACGATTTTATTTTTGCAGAAGAGCAAGCCGAAAAAGTAAATAAAAATGCTATTTTGTTTTTACAGCCTGAGTGGAGTAAAAAAGAGGAGATGACGCCTTTGATCGTTGAATATGTGATGAACAATCCAAAATGGAGGATATCACTGCAGACCCACAAATATTTAAATATTCCATAGAATGAATTTTGTTAAATACTTTGCGATAGCCGTGTTTGCTTTTTCATCAATTGTAACTTTCGCTTAAATAGGAGGAGACGATGAAGTCTATTTAAATGGAGATATAATTGACGCGGAATTCAATGGAGGTGGCATAGAGGAAGTTGGTAAATTTATTAACAAGGAATTTGACATTATTAAAATAACCAAACCCGGAAAGATGGTTTCAGCCTTTACTGTTAATAGTGATGGCATTTTAAAAAAATATAAAAATGGTAGAAATGATCGACGTTGCCTCGGCAGCTGACATGATAAGAATATCAAACAACCGCAGTTGGGTGGAGGCACAACGGGGCGGAAAACCCGTTAGTGTTGAGGTAAAATATCCCATGGTTTTTCGAGGCATAAAAAAATCATAGCATATTCGAATGCCAAGTCATTCAATTCCATAAAATATGAAGCTAGTCTGTTGGATGTTCATGGTTTTTTTCCCCTATCAAGTTGCAACTGCACAAGACAATGAAATAGGGATGAATACTGCTATATTTGAAATGAGTGCGGTAGACCAACAGCCAGAATTTCCCAACGGGCCAGACGCATTTTATTATTTTTTTAATAAAAATTTCCGGTTGCCTGAAATCCCCACTTTGATTGGTAAAATATTTTTGTCATTTGTTGTAGAAACAGACGGAACGCTTTCAGATATAAAAACAATTAAAGATATAGGTTTCGCAACGGGCGCTGAAGCTGAAAATGTTCTACATATGTCGCCAAAATGGATTCCAGGTAAAAAGGATGGAAAGCTCGTCCGCGTACTTTATCTGTTGCCAATTCCGATTCAAACGCACTAATTTCCCTTTTAATCTTTATTCTTTTTAGGTTCCATATTTCCAAATAAAATGAAGTCACAATTCCTTCTTGATCCTGAAATCACTTTTCTAAATCATGGCTCTTTTGGGGCCTGTCCGAAACCAATTTTTGAAAACTATCAATCTTGGCAATTACAGTTAGAGCATGAACCTGTTCAATTTATCCAACACAAGTTGCCTAAATATTTAAAAGCGGCAAAAGAGGCTTTGGGAAAATATATTGGCTGTTCAGGTGACGACTTTTTCTTTACCGCCAATCCTACTATTGCCATTAATACCATCATGCGCAGTTTAAAATTGCAACCCGGTGATGAAATTCTAGCGACCAATCATGAATATGGAGCAATGGATAGAACTTGGGATTTCTATTGTAAAAAAAGTGGTGCTCACTATATTCGTCAAAATATTTCACTTCCCGTTATCTCTAAGCATCAAGTAATAGAAGATTTTTGGAAAGGATATACAGAAAAAACCAAGGTCATTTTTCTCAATCAAATATCGAGTGCTACCGCCTTGATTTTTCCAGTCAAGGAAATCTGTGAAAAAGCCAAAGTCTTAGGACTGATCACCATTATCGATGGCGCCCATGTTCCGGGTCATATCGATTTAGATATAACCGATTTAAATCCGGATTTTTACACAGGCACTTTACACAAATGGATGTTGGCCCCGAAAGGCTCATCATTTTTGTATGTCAAAAAGGAGTTTCAGAATTTGCTCGATCCATTGATTGTTGGCTGGGGCTACGAAAGTGAAACTCCGAGTCCAAGCTTGTTTTTAGATTATCATGAATATCAAGGTACTCGAGACGTGTCAGCCTTTTTAGCTACACCGGCAGTTGTTTCGTTTTTAAAAGAAAATGATTGGCATGTGAAAGCCCAACAGTCAAAAGCACTAATACTTCAACATTACAAAATCTTTTGCGACTTGTTGGGTTCAACACCCATTTGTCCGATCACTTCGGAATTTTTAGGACAGATGTGTAGCATTCCGATTCGAACCGGAAAACCCAAGGAATTGAAAGAAATACTATTCCGAAAATACAAAATAGAAATTCCAGTAATGAAAATGGAGCAAGCCTTATTTTTAAGAATTTCATTAAACGCATACAACAACCTCGAAGATCTTGAAATTTTGAAGGCAGCGTTAGTCGAAATTAAACAACAAACGAAACTGTTGCTGTAAATCTTGCAAGCAGTCTTCGGTTGTAGTTCGTTCCCTAGTTATATTAATGCCTGTGCCGCCGCCAACAGTAATTCAATGTTTATGAAGCGTAAGCATTACGTTGATGACGCTTATATGATGTGATTTACAAACGTGAAAAAGAGGTTATTCATAATACACTTTTACAGGAGTTAGCCTACTGTCCTCGACTGGAGTTGGTGAATTTAAAAAACATAATTCGACAGTCCTGTTTCCAAACCCAGCACCATATAATTTTTACAGCGACATCTTCACATTTTGTAATTGACAGAATTGAAATTTACAGCAGTTTAAGTCAGCTAATATAAATTTAAAAATGGTCAGCAAGTCCTGCGCAAATGAGTTCGGAAAAATTTCTGTTGGAAATTTATTATTTGAACGTGTATGGTGAAGAATTATTCTTGAAATCGCTTAAAATAAGTAAGAAATAACGACAAAATCACAACTTATTTTTATTTTAGATTTTTTAATTTAATTTCCACCGTTGGCTATTAAATCGGCTAAACAATTGTTATCCAATACAGGAATGTTCCCCGAAAGCATCATCTGCATTACGCCATTGCCTTCGGCCTCCCAATACATCAAACAATTTTCATTATCGCAATGTTTGTCGTGCGCCTCATCCAGATGTTCAGTTTGCATGGTCGAACCCAAATTAACCAAGCCTAACAAATGGCCGAGCTCATGCTCGACTACCGTCGTTTCTAAGTCAACTCGGTTGGCTTCACCAATGGCATCACTCAAACCTTTGATTGAATTCTCAAAAACAACAAAAGAGGTATTGCGGTAGGCTCGTCCTAAAGTAAAGGTATTGCTGCTATCCCCAATAGCATTGCCGTCAGCAAAAAAAATATACAGCGCCAGAACATTTCCATTGTTGTATTTAGTACGGTGGTTTGATTCTATTTGTATTATTTCGGGGTTGTCATAGGGACTGTTTCCAGGACTAGAAATTTGTTTTTCTACTATCGTGATTCCAGCAGGTTTGTTAAGGCGGGCCTCCATGAATTGTTTCAAATTGATTAAGGTTTGCGCAGTAGGTTGAAAACCGGTAACATACAAAACTTCAACAACCACTGCATCATATTTTGCAGCCGATAAAAAATTATTGGCACTGCTACCCACCGACTGTAAATTTGGCACAGGATTCTTGCCGTCTTCAATCGCAGGCTTGTCTTTATCAGAAGCGCAACTGATTAAGGTAACAAATAGCGCTAACGTTATCAATTTAAAAAATTTCATTTTATTAATATTTAGTTTATATTTATTTTTAACAAGGGAAATCATTAGAAAAATTCCCTGTATGGTCAGGATTTAAGTAGAATCTCAATCATAAAAAGATAAAATTAAATCATGTCAATTGGTAACCCGAATGTCTAAAAATCAGTTTTTTTTAAATAAAGAGCCTTGCCAAATAATCATAATGTTCACCTTCCTTGACTAATTCGCATTGCAATCCAACACTTACTGCGGCATTAAGCAGCGTATTATAGTCAATGAACATCCAGTCAAACGGATTCTCTTTATTTCCTTTATATCCGATATGGAAAACAACTTCCCCATAATATTCGCGTTCTGATGGAATCCACTTTTCGCCATCTTCGTCATCCTCAAACATATAAATAATGTCGGAACTGTCAAGCAAAATTTGCCCCCCTTTGTTAAGGAGCGATTTGAGCTTCAAAAGAAATTTAGGAATATGCTCAAGTCGGCCACACATGCCAGCGCCATTCATTAGTAATAAAATGGTATCATATTTTTCGCCTTCTAAATTCATAATATTATGCACCCGGGCGTCTTCTAACCCGCGCAATTGACAGGCTTTGATCGCATTTGGAGAAATATCGATGCCCGTAACTTTCAAATGGCGTTCCTTTTGCAAATACAAACTATGACTTCCGGCACCACAACCGGCATCGAGAATTTTTCCTCTTGCCAAAAGCAATGCAGCTTTTTCGATCTCCGGCATTTCAGAAAACGACCGAAATAAATAAGCTACGCTCATTTCATCTTCTTCCGATATGGAAGTTTCTGTAACTAAATCCTCTGGAGAATTATTGGTTTGAAAATCGAGTATGGCTTTTCCGAAGAGATCTTTCATCACAATTTTTTTAATGTTTTTCTGATCCATATTATTGTAAATTTGTTGCCTTACAAAATTGTAATTGAAACAAATTATACAAAATTTAGTCAAGTTCGCCAAAGATAAGCATATCGAAAATAAAAAGTATTTCGAAAAGCTGAAAAAGAAGACGCCCAAGCATTTGGACTATCTGATGCTGGAGCTTCATCAATCCGAATTTAAACGAACGGACTGCTTGAGTTGTGCCAATTGCTGCAAAACCACAGGTCCGCTTTTTACCAATGCGGATGTTGAAAGAATTTCAAAGCATTTAACGCAAAAGCCACAGCGATTTATTGAACAGTATCTTCGAATCGATGAAGATAATGATTATGTTTTGCAAACCGTACCTTGTTCTTTTTTGGATGACGAAAACGCATGTACGATCTATGCAGTGCGGCCCAAAGCCTGCCGTGAATTTCCCCATACGGATAGAAAAAAATTTGAGCAGATTTCGAGTCTGACTTTGCAGAATGTAGCAATTTGTCCAGCAGCTTATAATATTGTGGAGGAAATGAAAAAAAGGTTGCCGCTTTGATATTCTCATGAAAATTGCTTACTTTGATGCTAGTAAATTGTAATACAATGAAAAAAATATTGGTTTTTTTATTTTTTCTGACGGCAGTTTCAACCTCTGCGTGTCATTGTTTGAGTTTTAAGGAAGCGCAGAAACAATCACGAACAACAAATAAATTTATCTTGGTTCATTTTATAAATGATACTCAAATTGAATGGGACATGTCTGTTTTTCGCAGCTACCAATCGCTTGAAAGCAGAATTGGTGTGGTAGAAAGTTTTATCTACGTCTGTGTCACAAAAGAAAGCAATGGCATGCTTTACGCAAAGTACCATATTATTAATTCTCCAGCCTTCTTAATTGTTGACGCAAACGGATTAGAACTATTTAGAGATTCAAATTTTAAAAATCCTGAAGAATTTATTGCGGCACTACAAAATTATTCTTATCCAGACACTTTTTTATGTAATTGTCTGAAAAGCTTCCACAAAAACACATGTTACAACGCTGCATCGAGATTGGCTCAAAATTATTTTGATTATTCTATTACTTTAGATAAAAATTTTAGAAGTTATGCCGGTAAAGCCGCAAAATCTTACCTGAACGAGGCACAGAAATTGTTGCCTAAAAACGATCCAATGCTTGCAGAGAAAAACCAAAAAATAGCTCTGCTGAAATTATATTATTGGGCGTACCAAAATAATTACGCTCTTTTGGATGAAAAACTAGAGGATTTCTTAGTCTCGTCAATTTACGAAGACAACAAATCGACTTTTTATTTTTTAAAATACATTGCCGCAAAAGCTTTAAAGAAAGACGACTTTGGTCAAATTCAAACGCAAGCAAACCAGTTGGAAAGCTTTGATTACTTTGTAAAAAAGGCAGCGCTGATTTTAGAAGAAGAAAAGCTCGTACAATCCAATTAGTTGCCACTAGCCAACAAAAAACTATCGGGATAAATCAAATATTTTTTCCGCATGGCTTTGAATTTTTCAAGACCTGTTTTCCAAGTCGAACGAATTTCCTCTTCTGTCATACCACTTTCGATCTGCTGCTGGAGTTTTTTGGTGCCCGCCAGTTTGGTAAAGTAGGAATTGAAAAACTTGGAACGCTCCTCGGTTTCAGAATAGGATTTGATCAACCACTTTAATTCAATTTTATTGATTTTTGGAATTTGCGATAAATCTTCCCCACAACAAACCGTACCATTATATAAAGGATCTTTAGCGCCCTCATTCGGCATCGGCGTAAAACTGAAGTGGTTTGCTGTAAGATAAGGCGAACCGTAAATTTGAAATTGTTGGCTCGTGCCGCGTCCCGGACTCACATTGGTGCCTTCAAAAAAACACAAACTGGCATACAAATTAATCGCTTGATCATTGGGCAAATTGGGCGAAGGCTTTACAGGTAGACTATACCTCATTTCTCTTCTGTAGTTTTCGCAAGGCACAATTTTTACCTTGCACTGAATACTGTCTTTAAGCCATTTTTCACCATTAATCATCAACGCGTATTCGCCTATCGTCATGCCGTGAAGCACCGGAATGGGATGCATACCTACAAAACTACTGTATTCTTTTTCAAGTACAGGTCCGTCAACAATGTTGCCATTCGGATTGGGCCGATCCAAAATAATAAGCTCAATATTATTTTCGGCACAGGCTTCCATTACATAATGCAACGATGAAATGTAAGTATAGAAGCGTGCCCCAACATCTTGCAAATCGAAAAGCAGCACTTCTATGCCAGCCAACTGCTCGGGCGACGGTTTTTTGTTATTTCCATAAAGTGAAACAATCGGCAGGCCCGTTTTAGCGTCTTTGCCGTCATCGAGCAATTCTCCAGCATCAGCCGTTCCGCGAAAGCCATGTTCTGGCGCATATATTTTTACAAGATCAATTTTGGTATTTTGTACTATATAGTCCACGACATGCAACGTTACGGCTTTTACACCTTCATGTTGGGAATGGGCCATTGTATCCTTGATCAGATACGGAGCATCAAAAGTTATTAGTCCGGTTTGGTTGGTTAAGATACCGACTTTTTTATTCTTAAGCAGCGAAAAATAACTCGACATATTATCGGCACCAGTCATAAATTGGGTGGACTTGATTTTGCTTTTCACCATCGTCTGGGCGGGAACAGAATAGTTAATGGGTTTTATCGTTTTACAAGAAACCACAACTAGCGAAAACAAAAACAAGAATAAACCTTGTTTTAGGAGGGAAATGCGCTTACTAAAAGCAATCTGTAGACTATTTGAAATCATAAATACAAAAAAATTAAATTGCGTAAATTGCGTTACAATCCTATCGAAAAACTGTATTTTTGAACACAAATCCACAGCAAAACCAATTTGAATCTAGCATATTTTATAGCCAAAAGACTTGTTACAGCTAAAGGGCGTAAAAGTAGTATTTCTGCGCCAATTATAAAAATAGCAATTTCCGCCATTGCCATCGGAATGATTATGATGATTGTTTCGGTGGCGACCGGCATTGGTTTGCAACAAAAAATCAGACAGAAAGTAGCCGCTTTCAACGGACACATCATCATTTCCAATTATGATGACAACCAATCCCAAGGAAGTGTAACTCCCATTTCAACCCAACAAGATTTTTATCCGAATTTTAAATCTGTCTCGGGCATAAGTCATATTCAGGCCGTTGCGAGTAAGGCAGGCATTATTAGAACCGAATCGGCTTTTGAAGGCATTATTTTTAAAGGCGTCGGCAAAGACTACCAATGGGATAATATTAAAGAATATCTTGTAGCCGGCAAATTGCCCGATCTCGCTCACCAGCTCAACAATGAAGTCTTGCTTTCTCAATTTTTGGCAAATCGGCTGCAGTTAAAAGTAGGTGACCAGTTCAATACTTTTTTCATGAAAGAAGACAGTCAGCAAATGCCCAACTTACGGGTTTTTAAAATTACCGGAATTTACAACTCCGGATTTCAAGAATTCGATGCGGCTTACATCCTTGGCGACATCCGGCACCTGCAACGCATCAATAAGTGGAATCCAGACCAAGTCGGTGCTTTCGAAGTTTTCGTTGACGATTTCAATAACATTAAATCCAAAGGCGAAGAAGTATATAAGCAAACTAGTTCTACACTCGATACCAAAACCATCATTGAAAAATTTTATTATATTTTCGAGTGGCTGCAGCTGTTCGATTTTAATATTATTGTTATTCTAGTCGTGATGATTGTCGTGGCCACAATCAATATGGTAGTCGCTTTGTTGGTGTTGATCCTTGAACGCACTCAAATGATTGGCATACTCAAAGCATTGGGTGCCAGCAATTGGACCGTACGGAAAATATTTCTCTACAATGCCTTTTACTTAATATTGCGCGGATTGTTTTGGGGAAATCTAATAGGGATCGGTTTGCTTTTGATTCAAAAATATTTCGGAATTGTCAAACTGAATCCCGAAAATTACTATGTGAATGAAGCGCCGGTAGACCTAAACTGGACTTACATCGTTGCGCTAAATCTTGGAACCATCCTTGTTTGTTTACTGGTCTTGCTGATTCCATCCTATATTATTACCAAAATTACTCCTGTCAAAGCCATTCGCTTCGATTGATTTTTTTTCCGCAGCTATTTCCCGCTATTCGTTACAATCTTTTGGATCGTTTTTCAAATCGATCCAAAAGGATTTCCGCTCCTATCGGGGCTATAATTTGTTGGTTGTTGAAAGAAACGGGTAAATTTCAGAAAATTCATTTCACTACAAAAAACACACTTCCAGCATTTTAGAAAACGCGGATAGAGTTTAAGTAAATAAAGTTAAAAAAACTTTTGGCATTGTGGAATGAAGTATTACTTTTGCACGCGCATCGTGGCAGGTGTTGAAGGATATTTATTGGAAGGGTTTTGTAAAAAAAGTTATGAAAACTTCAAAAAAACATTTGCCAGAAAAGAAATAAGGTTTTACCTTTGCCACCCGCAAGGAGATG
>JACMOK010000069.1 GCA_014378065.1 Flavobacterium sp. | reverse complement strand
TGATTGACTGTTTTGGAAAGGGTGTTTTGGTGACTGAAGCTGATTTGGGAAGTTCGGTATCAAAACCAGAATCAAACCGTAAGGAGTTGTTTAATTTTGTCGAAAGTGAGTTGTTGGCTATTCAAGGCATATTGCCCGCTACAAACGGATACGGTCGTGCTAATAAATCAGTGGCAAGGATGCTCTTGGCGAAATTATATTTGAATGCGGAAGTGTATACCGGAACAGCCAGATATAATGAGGCTTTAGCACAGATTAAACTGGTCATTGATGAAGGAGGCTATTCTTTAGCGCCGGATGTTAAAAGTTTATTTTCTGGCGATAATAACGTTACAGTTGCGAAAAATGAAATTATCTATCCTCTCATAGCTGATCCATTGGTAAGCCAAAGTTATGGTAACACTACCTATCTTGTAAATGGTAGTTTGAATTCAGAAACCATGACGCTTAGTACCTACGGAGCTACACAAGGCTGGGGCGGACACCGTGCTACAAAAGCCTGGTATGGTTTATTTGGCAGCTCAGCAGCAGAGCTGGCCGCTTCTCCAGATGATAGAGCGCATCTTTTTTGGACAGATGGCCACAGCTATGAGATGACAAATTACAAAACCTGGACTGACGGTTATCCATGTATCAAATTTAGGAATTCCAACTTCTTGGGAACCTCTATCGCCACTGATTTTTCTGGAACTGATTTTCCATTATTTCGATTAGCAGATGCTTATCTCATCTATGCTGAAAGCATACTAAGAGGCGCCTCAGGCGGTAGTAGCACAGAAGCATTGCAATACGTTAATGCAATAAGAACGAGATCTAATGCCACTACAATTTCGTTGGGAGAATTAAATCTTGATTTTATCTTAGATGAAAGAGCGAGAGAATTGAATTTTGAAGGCCACAGAAGATCGGATTTAATTCGATTTGGCAAATTTTCTGGAGGGGGATATTTATGGCCCTGGAAAGGTGGGGTGAAAGATGGTACAGCTATTCCAGCAACTTATAATTTGTTTCCTATTCCGCTTAAAGCGCTTCAAGCAAATACCAATCTAACACAAAATCCGGGATACTAACCAAAAATATAATCAATGAAAAATACATTCAAAATAATAATTTCTCTCTCACTATTGATGGCATTTGGTGCTTGTACGACAAATGACAAAGACCCAGTAGTCAGCGCAAATGGCTTTAATTTAGCGCAACCAGTTACGGGAACTACTTATGTTTTGACGCCCCAAAATGCAGCCAGCGATCTGTTGACCCTGACATGGGATAAAAGTGACAACGGCGTAACTGCAGTGCCAGTATATACGATTGAAATTGCAGAAAGCGGGACCAATTTTGCTGATCCGTTGATTGCTGTAAAAACCTCAGATCTTGCACCAGCAGACAATTATACTTGGAAAGTTGGCTATTTAAATGAATTGTTAAATCGAATTGGCTTTGCTCCTTGCGAATCATTGAACATAGATGTTCGTGTTAAATCGACATTAGGTACGGTAGAAAATAACGCTTTCATACAATATTCGAATGTCGTTTCACTGTCCGTAACACCCTATTCGCTTGATTTACCGCTACTTGCTTTTTCTGCCGATTCCACGATTACAACTGCCACGCCAAAATTAGCGGCTTCAGGGATATTGAACACCGATTATGAGGGTTACATGTGGTTAAACGCGGGTTCCTATAAATTTTATAAGCCAAATTCTTGCGGGCAGTTTAGTGCCGCTACAATATATGGCGATGACGACAGCGGTTCCTTCAATACACTTATATTGAATGGTTCAGGTTATGACGTGATTACTGCAGGTTATTATTTAGTGAAAGCTGATACTGCAACTGGTATGTATTCTGTAAGGCCTACGACTTGGAATCTTTTCGGAACAGCCAAGCCAAATTTCCCCGGTGCCAATACTCTTTTGGTTTATGATCAATCGGAAAAAGTATGGAGAATTACTCTTAATTTAAAATCCGGTTACGAAATCAAATTCAGAACAAACGGAACAAGTAGTGCGGCGTTCGTTTTAGGCAAGTATAGTGGTGCGAGTGACGGTACACTCAATTTTGGCGGACCATTACTAACTTATAACGGAGGCGATTTAACGGTTCCAGGTACAAGAACACCGATAACGATCGTTTCTTATAATGTTGTTTTAGACCTCAGCAGTCCAAGAAATTATAAATATTCAATAACCCCCGGAAACTAGGTTATCTAATCCATAAAAAGGGCTGTTTTTTCACAGCCCTTTTTCATCTTAAATACAATGCTATGAAAAAAAATGTCTTATGGAGTGTCGCTTTTTTGCTATGCTCATTGATGGTGTCGGCGCAACAAGTAACAATCACTCCCGCTACTTTTAATGTTACAGATCCTATTACGATCACCGTTTCGTTCGCTAGTGCCACTTGTAATTCGATGGGAGCCAATCCTGTAAAAGTGTACATGCATGCCGGTATCGGAAATGAAACCAATGCATTTGGTTATTCGGTGGTCGGAAACTGGGGAACAGATGATGAAGTCGGCGCAATGAACAATAACGGAAACGGAACGTGGAGTAAAACCATAACACCAAGCACTTATTTCGGACTCAACGCGACACAGCAAGCCAATGCTTCCAAAATGGGCATGGTGTTTAGAAATCCAACCGGAACACAAACCCTTAAATTGGCTCCAAGTTGTGGCGATTTTATTTTTAATGTGGGGTATTTTCAAGTGTCCTTAAATTCTCCTTTAGCCAATAGCTCTACTATTATTAGTTCTGGCGGAAGCTTAACGATACAGGCCTCCAATACCAATGGAAATGCTACTTATAATTTGTTAGCCAATGGAGTAAGTATAAATACCACTTCCGGAACAGCAGTCTATAACTTCCCACACAACAATATAACGGAAAACCAAAATTATGAGTTGTTAATTACCCAAGGAACTGCCACCCAGTCTAGAAAGTTTACGGCAATCGTAAATCCGGGAACTATCTCCCAGGCGTTACCTTCAGGCACTTTGTTGGAAGGGATTAATTATAATCTTGGCGATGCGAGTAAAGCAACCTTAGTTTTAGACGCACCGTTTAAAGATTTTGTGTATGTTGCGGGAAGTTTTAATAACTGGCAACCGACTGCAGCTTATGCGATGAAGAAAGATCCTTCATCAACCAAATTTTGGCTCGAATTATCAGGATTAACGCCCGGAACTGACTATTCTTATCAATATTGGGTTGTAGATACGACGCCAATAGCAAATTCACCTGCTTTGGTAAAGACCGCCGATCCCTACTCTACTTTGGTCTTGTCACCTTTTGATGATCCTTATATTCCAGCAAGCAGCTATCCAAACTTGCCACCCTATCCAACGGGTCAAGAACGAGAAGTTACTGTTTTAAAAACTGGAACAGCACCATACAATTGGCAAGTGACGAATTTTGCGAAACCCAAAAAGGAAGATTTGGTGGTGTACGAAGTGCTCATCAGAGATTTCGATTCTCATCGGAATTTTCAAGATTTAATAGATAGAATTGATTATTTTAAAAATTTGAAAGTCAATGCAATTGAACTAATGCCAGTAATGGAATTTGAAGGCAATGAAGGTTGGGGATACAACCCCTCTTTCCATTTGGCTTTGGATAAATTTTATGGACCAGCGTCTAAAATGAAAGAATTTGTCGACCTGTGCCATCAAAATGGAATTGCGGTCATACTAGATATAGCGTTAAACCATGCTTTTGGAAGAAATCCTCTAGACAGAATGTGGATGAATGATCCGGATGGTGATGGTTGGGGCGGGCCAAGTACTGAAAACCCTTATTTTAATGTAACGTCTACCCATAGTTATGGTGTTGGAAATGATTTTAACCACCAACAGCCGCGCACAAAAAGCTATGTGAAAAGAGTGATCAAACAATGGGTTGAGGAATTCAAAATCGACGGTTTCCGATGGGATTTAACCAAGGGCTTTACACAAAATTGCACGGGTAGTGATGCCTGTACAAACTCTTACCAGCAAGATCGTGTCGATGTTTTAAAAGATTACGCTGATTATTCTTGGAGTTTAGATCCTTACCATTATGCTATTTTTGAACATTTGGGAGCGGACAATGAAGAGCAGCAATGGGCAAACTACCGAATAAGCGAAACGCCAAGTAAAGGGGTCATGATGTGGGGTGAAATGTTTACCGCTTACAAACAACTAGAATTAGGATATGCTGCAAATGCGGATATCACCAGAATGGGAAATACAGCGCACGGCTTTACAGCGAAGAGATTGATAGGCTATCCAGAAAGTCATGATAAAGACAGGTTGATGTATGAAGCTTTAAATTATGGCAACACCGCGGGCACTGCTCCACCGTTTAACAATCTAAATAATGCTTTAGCGAGAATGTCAGCTATTGGAGCAGCGTCAATATTGATTCCTGGGCCAAAAATGATTTGGCATTTTGCCGATTTAGGAATGGATGATTCTATTTATACGTGTACTGACGGTTCCGTAAATTCTGAAACCGATGCCGCTACGGGTGATTGTAAATTAGACACAAAACCACAACCCCAATGGACAGACAATTGGCTTGCAGTACCTCAGAGGGTTCAAATTTACAATGATTGGGCCCGATTTATCGCTCTAAAAACTACAGAACCGGTATTTGAAGGGAACTATACGATCAGCCCAAATGGAAGCAATTTGAAACAAAGAATTTATATTTATGACAGCAGCCTTCCCGTTAACCAAATTCAAAATGTGGTCGTTTTGGCAAATTTCTCAGTATCTGCGCTAAACATCACACCAGATTTTCCATATGCGGGCGTTTGGTATAATTTGATGAACAATACACCGTTTACGGTGACAAATACTTCCGATGTGATTAATTTAGGTCCGGGGCAATTCAGAGTTTACGGCAACAAACCAAGTACTTTAAAAACCGATAGCTTCCAGGTCAGTGAAGGTATTTCTTTATACCCGAATCCTTCCGCTGATTATTTTTCGATTAATTCCAATACCCGTCAAGTTGAAATTTATTCTGTGACAGGGCAATTGGTAAAAGGATTTAAACTGCATTCTAAGGAATACCAATTCAATGTAAGCGATTTGAACAGTGGTATTTACATGGTTAAAGCGACTGATGACAACAATAATGTCAAAACCATGAAGTTGGTCAAACAATAAAATTTTGAGTTAGTTGCATTTTATTACTTAAAAAGCCTTTCTGTGTAGAAAGGCTTTTTTTGTCTACGCTATTATGAAATAACCGTCGCTCTTAAGAAGAATTCTTTTAAAAGAAACTCCCCAAAAATTTCCTTTTTACAACTAGACTTTTACCTTTGTAGGTCGGAATAAATTCCACTTCAAATGAACAGAAACAGCAAAAGAAGAGAAGCCCTACTATACCACGCCAAACCTACTCCCGGAAAAATACAAGTCGTACCTACCAAAAAATACGCTACCCAGAGAGATTTGTCTTTGGCCTATTCACCTGGTGTTGCTGAGCCTTGTCTCGAAATTGTTAAAGACGTCAATAACGTTTATAAATATACGGCCAAAGGAAATTTGGTTGCAGTAATCACTAACGGCACAGCAGTTTTGGGGCTAGGAGATATCGGCCCGGAAGCGTCTAAGCCAGTGATGGAAGGAAAGGCGTTGTTGTTCAAAATATTTGCTGACATTGATGTTTTTGATATCGAAATCGGAACGAAAGACATCGATGCTTTTATCGAAACTGTAAAAAATATCGCTCCTACGTTCGGAGGCATCAACCTTGAAGATATTAAAGCACCAGAATCTTTTGAAATTGAACGGCGATTGGTAGAAGAACTCAACATTCCCGTAATGCACGACGACCAGCATGGTACGGCGATTATTTCTTCAGCGGCTTTGCTCAATGCCCTCGAATTAGCAGATAAAGAAATTCAGGCCATTAAAATTGTAATTTCCGGGGCAGGTTCAGCGGCATTGGCGTGTGCCAATCTGTATGTTTTATTGGGCGTTCATTTGGATAATATTATTATGTTTGATAAGGAGGGCGTTCTGTCAGCAGACCGAAAAGATCTGTCTCCGCTACAACGAAAATATTGCAAGGGAACCAAAGGGATTCAACTAAAAGAAGCTTTAGTCAATGCGGATGTATTTCTCGGACTTTCCGCGGGAAATATTCTTTCTGCCGATATGTTGCTGGGCATGGCGGCGAACCCGATTGTTTTTGCAATGGCTAACCCAATACCCGAAATCGATTACAATGTAGCGATCGAAACCCGAAAAGATATTATCATGGCTACTGGCCGTTCGGATCATCCAAATCAAGTCAACAATGTACTCGGATTTCCTTATATCTTTCGGGGTGCGTTGGATGTACGGGCTACAAAAATAAATGAAGCCATGAAGATGGCGGCGGTTCGTGCCTTGGCTGCCCTAGCGAAGGAGTCTGTTCCAGAGCAAGTAAACATTGCTTATGGCGAAATGAAACTTGTTTTTGGAAGAGAGTATATTATTCCGAAACCCTTCGACCCCAGGTTGATCACCATGGTTGCGCCTGCGGTTGCGAGGGCAGCAATGGAATCAGGCGTGGCCCTGCAGCCCATTCACGATTGGGAGAAATACGAAGAAGAGCTGCTAGAACGATTGGGGTCTGATAATAAAATGGTTCGATTGCTAACCAATCGGGCCAAAACCGATCCGAAACGCGTCGTGTTTGCTGAAGCGGATCATCTTGACGTTTTAAAAGCGGCACAAATTGTTTTAGAAGAAGGTATCGGCTTTCCTATTTTACTCGGAAACAGAGAAGTTATTTTAGAACTTAAAGACGAGCTCGGCTTTGATGCTGAGGTGCCTATTTACGATCCCAAAACCAAGGATGAAGATAGCAGGAGGTTGCGTTATGCCGAAATGTATTGGAAAACACGCCAGAGAAGAGGTATTTCTTTACTCGATGCCCAGAAATGGATGCGAGAACGCAATTATTTTGCTGCGATGATGATCAACGAACGGGAAGCTGATGCTTTGGTGACCGGCTACTCCAGAAGCTATCCTTCAGTTGTAAAGCCAATGATGCAACTGATTGGCAAGGCACCCGGAATATCCATAATTGCCACGACCAAT
Source organism: Flavobacterium sp. (assembly GCA_014378065.1). Taxonomy (GTDB): domain Bacteria; phylum Bacteroidota; class Bacteroidia; order Flavobacteriales; family Flavobacteriaceae; genus Flavobacterium. The sequence goes on along the minus strand of JACMOK010000069.1, from coordinate 59,530 downwards.
ATGATGATGACCAATCGAGGACCCATGTTTTTATCTGATACCGCGATTAATCCAAGTCCTACTGCCGATGATCTGGCAAAGATTGCATTGATGACGGCCAAAACTGTAAAAATGTTTGGCATGGAACCCGTGATTGCAATGGTCTCATTTTCCAATTTCGGATCATCGGCCAATGAAAGCGCTTCGAAAGTCAGAGAATCAGTTGCTTATCTGCACAAATATTACCCCGACCTCATTGTCGATGGTGAAATTCAGGCTGATTTTGCTTTAAATCACGATATGCTTAAGACAAAATTTCCATTTTCCAAACTCGCAGGAAAAAAGGTAAATACATTGATTTTCCCTAATTTGGAGTCGGCAAATATTACCTATAAATTGCTCAAAGAATTATATAAGGTAGATTCTGTGGGGCCGATCATGCTAGGGATGGAAAAACCAGTACACATTTTTCAGTTGGGTGCGAGTGTGGAAGAAATGGTTAATATGGCAGCTGTTGCTGTGGTAGATGCCCAAGAAAAACACAAACGATTAAAAAACTTAGACATTAAATTTTAACAGATCCACTGAAGCATTACCGCAATTAAAGTTTTTTGTTATATTTGAATTACTTTACCATACTCATGATAGCACATTTACAAGGGAAATTACTAGAAAAGACACCGACCGATATTGTGATTGATTGTGGAGGCGTCGGATACCACGTTAATATTTCGCTGCACACCTATTCCCTGCTTCCCGATAACGAGGTTATAAAAATTTACACCTATCTTCAGATCAAGGAAGATGCCCATACGTTATTCGGTTTTGTTGAAAAATCAGAAAGAGAAATATTTAAAATGTTGTTATCCGTTTCGGGAATAGGAGCGAGTATAGCCAGAACAATGTTGTCTTCATTAGATCCAAAACAAATTATTCAAGCCTTGGCAGTCGGAGATTTGGGCACCATACAGTCGATTAAGGGAATCGGCACGAAAACAGCACAGCGTGCTATACTTGACTTAAAGGACAAAGTGTTAAAACTCTACGATATAGACGAAGTTTCATTAAGCCAAAACAATACAAATAAGGATGAAGCGTTATCTGCTTTGGAAGTTCTTGGTTTTAACAAAAAATTGGCTGAAAAATCGGTAGACAAAATTGTCAAAGAGACGCCCAATGCTACGGTGGAATCCATCATCAAACAAGCTTTAAAAAATTTATAGTACTTGAAAACATTGTACCAAAAAAAAATCGATTCTATTTTGAAAATTGCTGTTCTTACACTGATTTTCTGTGTTAGCTTAAGCGTTCAGTCGCAAGTAACAGAAGAAGTGCAGGATTCCATAAAGCCTGGCTACACCGTAGGTAGCTTACAGTTGACCAATCCGCCGAGTATCATCGAAGCTTACTCTTACGATCCAGTAACAAACCGTTATATTTATACCAACAAGGTGGATGATTTTAATATCAATTATCCTATTATTTTAACGCCTAAAGAATACGACGAATTGGTGCTACGTGAATCGATGCGAAAGTATTTTCAAAAAAAGTCGGATGCCATTGATGGAAAAAAAGAAGGTTCTGAGGAAGGAAAAAAAGACTTGTTACCCCGTTATTACGTCAATTCGGGTTTTTTTGAATCGATATTCGGAAGCAACAGCATAGATGTAAAACCTACAGGCTCTGTTGAAATTGATTTGGGTCTCCGCCACACCAAACAAGACAATCCCGCTTTTTCTCCAAGAAATCGTAAAAGTACTACTTTCGATTTTGACCAAAGAATTAGTATGAGTTTGATGGGCAAAGTAGGGACGAGATTGCAAGTCACAGCCAATTATGACACAGAATCTACTTTTGCGTTTCAAAACTTGATTAAGTTAGAATATACGCCTACCGAAGACGACATCATCCAGAAAATAGAAGTTGGAAATGTAAGTCTTCCGTTGAACAGTTCTTTAATTCGCGGTGCTCAAAGTTTGTTTGGTGTAAAAGCACAGCTACAATTTGGAAAAACAACGGTGACAGGAATCTTCTCCGAGCAGAAATCCCAGACCAAAACTGTTACGGCTCAGGGTGGCGGAACAATTCAGGATTTTGAATTGTTTGCACTCGATTATGATGCTGACCGGCACTTTTTCTTATCCCAGTATTTTAGGAATAAATATGACAGTTCACTCAAAAATTATCCGTTTATTGACAGTAGGGTGCAGATTACCCGTATGGAAGTCTGGATCACCAACCGCCAAAATCGGATTAGCACAACCAACAACAACCTGAGAAACATCATCGCTTTACAAGATTTAGGGGAAGCAAGAATTAGCGGTTTGGCAGACAATAATGTGGTGGTTTTAAACCCAGTAAATCTCGGTAATTTTTTTATTGCCGGTCCCGATTCACCGGTTGATAATAAAAACAACAAATACGACCCTGGATTGATTGCTACCGGCGGCGGAAATCTCAACTCGAATATTAGGGAAATTGCCACTTCAAATTCAGGATTTAATATAACGCCTACGCCTGCGGAAGGGCAAGATTATTCTAAATTGGAAAACGCCAGAAAATTAAGCCCAAATGAATATACGTTTAATGCACAATTGGGTTATCTTTCTTTGCAACAGCGATTGGCCAACGACGAGGTTCTGGCTGTGGCTTACCAATATACTGTTGGAGATAAAGTGTATCAAGTCGGCGAATTTGGCAATGACGGAGTAGATGCTACGCAAGCCGGACCAACAGATCCCGCTACCGGACAGCCGGAAACAATTACCTCTCAAACCTTGGTAGTAAAAATGTTGAAAAGCAATTTAACCAATGTAGATACCCCAATTTGGGATTTGATGATGAAGAATATTTATCAGATTCCAGGAGCCTATCAACTGGCGCAGGAGGATTTCCGCTTTAACATATTGTATACCGATCCTTCACCATTAAATTATATCAGCCCGGTTCCAACCCAACCATTTCCACCAACACCAAATCCCGAAGACCGGATTTCTGAGACGCCTTTGCTCAAAGTGTTCAATGTAGACAAGTTAAATTACAACAATGATCCCCAAGTGGGCGGGGATGGTTTTTTTGATTTTATTCCGGGGCTTACAGTAGATACTCAAAATGGAAGATTGATTTTCACAACCGTTGAACCATTCGGAGGGCTGATCTTTAAAAAATTAAAAGTGGGAACAGAAGATTACAACAATGTTAACACTTATAACGACAACCAGAAGAAATTTGTGTTTAAGGAAATGTATGATAAAACACAGGCTTCCGCATTACAAGACAGTGAAAAAAACAAATACCAACTTAAAGGCAAGTTTAAATCTGCGGGAGGCGAAGGTATTCCTATTGGCGCATTCAATGTACCAAAGGGGAGTGTAGTAGTTACCGCGGGCGGAAGAGTATTGCTTGAAGGTGTAGATTATAGTGTGAATTATCAAGCAGGTCGGGTTCAAATATTGGATCCTGCATTGCAGGCTTCTAATACACCGATTGAAGTTTCTGTAGAAAATAATTCCACTTTCGGACAACAGACTCGTAGATTCATGGGTTTTAATGTTGAGCACAAATTTTCAGATCATTTTTTAATCGGAGCGACTTTTCTAAAAATGAGTGAAAGACCATTGACACAAAAATCAAGTTATGGACAAGAATCAGTTAACAATTCTATTTTTGGATTGAATACAAATTTCTCTACAGAATTCCCATTCCTTACAAGATGGGTCAATAAATTGCCCAATATCGATACCGATGTACCTTCCAATTTTTCATTTCGTGGTGAAGTAGCATTCTTAAAACCCGACAGTCCTAAGGCCGACAAATTTGACGGGGAATCAACCATTTATGTAGATGATTTTGAAGGTACTCAAACCAATATCGATTTGCGTTCTGCTTTGTCTTGGACATTATCCTCTACTCCGGCGACTTCTGTTAAAGATTTTGGAGAAGGCTTCAATGATGTAATGTACGGGTATAAAAGAGCCAAATTAAACTGGTATAGTATAGACCCGATTTTCTACACGCAGCGACCATCAGGAATTTCGGTCGATGAAATCTCTTATAACAAGACCAGACGAATTTATAGTGAGGAGCTTTTTCCCAATACGCAAATTGCGGTCGGTCAAAGTACCGTCATTAACACACTGGATTTAAGTTATTATCCAAGTGAAAGAGGACCTTACAACAACAATCCTGCGGCTGCCGGAACCAACACGTTGCCCAATCCGAAAGACAATTTTGGAGGAATTACAAGATCTTTAAATTCTACTAATTTTGAACAAGGCAATGTAGAGTATATACAATTTTGGATTATTGATCCTTATTACGGAGCTGATGCGCTTGATCCGAACAATAAAGGCAAAATATATTTTAATTTGGGTTCTATTTCAGAAGATATTTTGAAAGATGGAAGAAAACAGTTTGAAAATGGCTTGCCTGAAGCCGGCTCGAATCAAATAACATATGATACTCCTTGGGGAAAAGTTCCTGTATCCCAATCTCTGATCTATGCTTTTGATACCAATGAGGGCAATCGGTCTGTACAAGATGTTGGTTTAGATGGTTTGTCTGACGGTCAAGAAGGTGCGATTTACACTAACTTTGCAAGTTTGCCAGATCCCGCGGCAGATAATTACGAATACTATTTGGCCGCTTCAGGAAGTATATTAAATCGATATAAAAATTATAACGGATTACAAGGAAACTCACCCGTAAATGTTTCTGACACCAACCGCGGCAATTCAACGGTGCCTGATGTGGAAGACATCAACCGAGACAATACCATGGACGGCTACAACGCTTATTTTGAATACCATATAGATCTGGAGCCCAACATGGCTGTGGGTACCACACCATACATGACCGATTTTTTGCAAACGGTAGGTCCGACCGCACAGGGGTCAAGTTTGGGAACGACCACTCCGGTGAGATGGCTTCAATTTAAAATACCAGTTTCGCAATTTGAGAGTAAAGTGGGTCCGATTTCAGATTTTCGATCCATTCGTTTCATGAGAATGTACATGACTGATTTTGCGGATAATGTTACTGTTCGATTTGGTACATTAGATCTAGTCAGAGGCGAATGGAGACGGTATTTAAACACACTCGATCCACTGGAAAACACCGACACCAACAATTTGGACACTACTAATTTCGATGTAGAAGCGGTAAATATTGAGGAAAACGCCAACCGCCAACCTATAAATTATGTTTCGCCTCCAGGCGTTGTAAGAGAACAGTTGTACAATAACAATACAGTAATCAATCAAAATGAACAAGCACTTGCACTAAGGGTTTCTGGAACCGGATTGGAAGTGGGCGACTCGAGAGCGGTTTTTAAAAATGTCAGTGTAGACATGCGACAATTTAAAAAGTTAAAAATGTTTCTGCACGCCGAAGCGCTTCCCAATGATTCACCGGCGCTGCAAAACGACGAAATGGTTGCCTTTATCCGTTTTGGAAATGACTTTACCGAAAATTTCTATCAGATAGAAATTCCATTGGAAGTTACTCCCGCTGGCATTCAAGGGGTCGTACCCGCTACTTTGGTGTGGCCCGAATCCAACAACATTGATTTGCCTTTGGAATTATTGACCCAATTAAAAATATTATCCCGCAGCAATCCGCCAACACTCCCCGGAGAGATTTACTACCAAACCGAAAATCAGCTGGATCCCTCGAGACCTGATAAATTGAGAATTGGAGTGCGCGGAAATCCAAATTTTGGATTGGTTAGAACGTTGATGGTAGGGTTAAAGAACAATACGCAAAACTTACCGTCTCAAAGAGAAATTAAAGGGGAGGTTTGGTTTAACGAACTCCGATTGGCCGATATGGACAACAAAGGCGGAATGGCCGCAGTGGTTAATATAGACGGTAATCTTGCCGATTTCGCGACGCTTTCGGCCACGGGTAAAATAAGTACCATTGGCTTCGGCACGTTAGAGCAAGGTCCGAATGAAAGAAGTCGAGAAGATCTGCAGCAATACAATATTGTAACCAACTTGAGTTTGGGGAAATTATTGCCAAAAAAATGGGGCATTAATTTACCTTTTAATTATGCCATCGGCGAAGAAACGATTACACCCGAATATGATCCGTTTAACCAAGATATCAAGCTCAAGCAATTGTTAGATGTGACGGCCGATTCTGCTGAAAAAGCCAATATCAAAGACCGTGCAATCGACTATACCAAACGCCAAAGCATCAACTTTATCGGCGTTAGAAAAGAAAGATCAGCAAAGCAAAAACAGCACATTTATGATCCTGAAAATTTGACGTTGTCGTATTCTTACAATGAAGTCAACCGTCATAATTTTGAAATAGAAAGCTATCGAGATCAGCAGGTCAACACTACGGCCGATTATGCTTTTACTTTTCAACCCAAGGCAATCGAGCCATTTAAGAAGAGCAAATATTTTAAGAAAAGTGACTATTGGAAATTATTAAGTGATTTCAATTTCAACTACCTACCATCAAATATTTCTTTTAGCAGCAGCATTCTGCGACAATACAACAAGCAGCAGTTCAGACAGGTGGAGGTTCAAGGTATTCCGCTAGATGCATTGTACAGAAGAAACTTTTTATTTAATTATCAATATGGGTTCAATTACAATTTGACAAAGGCCTTCAAAATAAACTATACCGCAACCTCAAGCAATATTGTCAGAAATTATCTCAATGCAGATAATGAGCCAGACAATACGGTTACAATTTGGGATGATTACTGGAATACAGGTGATCCGAACCAACATTCACAGCAGTTTGTATTGAATTATGACTTGCCAATCAATAAAATTCCATTCTTGAGTTTTGTAAAATCCACCTACTCGTACACCGGCGATTACAGTTGGCAGCGGTCGTCTTTAGCGTTGGCGGAAGTGGTGAGAAATGATGTAACGTATAACCTCGGAAATACGATACAAAATGCAGCCTCTCACAAGTTGAACACCGCATTTAACATGGATTCTTTTTACAAATATATCGGTCTTACCAAAAAAGGGAAAAAGGCCCCAACCAAACCCGCAGTTCCGGCTGCGCCAAAACCAGGCCAAAAAATCATTAACACCAATGCGCCGACAACGGCCACAGAAGGCAATCTGTTTGTAAACGGACTGATTGGCATTTTGACAAGCGTCAAAAATATTCAACTGAATTATACAGAAAACAGAGGAACCGTTTTGCCTGGTTACATTCCCGGTATCGGATTTTTTGGCACCACCAAACCGACAGTCGGATTTTTGTTTGGTTCTCAAGAAGATGTACGTATCGAGGCGGCCAAAAGAGGTTGGCTGACCGACTATCCGGATTTCAACCAAAATTTTACCCAGGTAACGACCAAAACACTTAACCTGACGGCTAATGTAGATTTGTTTCCAGATTTTAAAATCGATTTAAATGCAGACAGAACTTACGTCGAAAATTTTTCAGAGCAATATGACGTTAGTGAAGGAAAATACAATTCAAGATCGCCCTACACTTTTGGAAATTATTCCATTTCCACCGTTTTGATAAAAACCGCTTTCAGTCAGAGCGATGAAAATTTTTCTGGTGCATTCGAGGATTTAAAAAGCAATCGATTGATTATTGCAGATCGCTTGGCCGCTAATTATTATGCGTCAAGTCCGGGCATTCCAAGGTATGGAGATGCCAGTAATCCGATTCCGGCAAGCACAGATCCTACTTATGCTGTTTATGTCGCCAACCAAGGCTTTCCGATAGGGTTTGGTAAAAACAACCAAGCGGTGTTGTTGCCTTCGTTTTTGGCAGCCTATACCGGCACAGACGCTTCAGGAGTTTCACTAGGCGCATTCCGCAGTGTTCCTATTCCGAACTGGACAATCAAATATAGCGGTCTGATGCGGTACAAATTTTTCAAGGATCGGTTTAAAAGGTTTTCTTTACAAAATAGTTACAAGGCATCCTATACGGTAAACTCTTTTCGTTCTAATTTTGAATATGATAAAGCACCAAGCGGTGTAAGATCAGACGGTACTTTGAATATCGATGCTGGAGGAAATTTTTACAATAAGGTGCTCATTTCAAACATCAATTTGGTCGAACAATTTAGTCCGTTGATGCGAATCGATTTTGAGTTGAAAAATTCAATTAAGTTTCTTGCAGAAATGAAAAAAGACCGTGCCTTGTCTATGAGTTTCGACAACAATTTGTTAACCGAAGTAAAAGGAGTGGAATATATTGTCGGCATGGGATACCGAATTAAAGATGTCATTATGTCCTCAAGACTGGCCGATACTCCAACTGGAATCATCAAAAGCGATATCAATTTAAAAGCCGATGTTTCGTATAGAAATAGCCAAACCATTGTGCGCTATCTCGATTACAACAACAACCAGCTATCAGGCGGGCAGAATATTTGGTCGGCAAAATTAACCGCCGATTACTCATTCAGTAAAAATCTGACAGCGATTTTCTATTATGACCATTCTTTTTCCAAAGCTGTAATTTCAACCTCGTTCCCGATAACAAATATTAGAACAGGATTTACGCTGCGTTATAATTTTGGAAATTAATCATAAAACATTTTAATATAATCCCGGCAACGGTTACATTTGTGGAAGTTGAAAAAATAACATCTAATAATACACCATGACGATTCCTTCAAATTTAAAGTATACAAAAGACCACGAATGGATTCTCCTGGAAGGAGAAGTTGCTACGATTGGCATTACCGATTTTGCTCAAAAGGAATTGGGTGACATCGTCTATGTAGAAGTGGAAACGTTAGACCAGACGCTTAAAAAAGATGAGGTATTTGGAACCGTTGAAGCGGTAAAAACGGTTTCGGATCTTTTTTTGCCTCTGGCTGGGGAAATCATTGCATTCAATGACGCTTTAGAAAGCAGTCCGGAGACCGTAAATTCTGATCCTTATGGAAAGGGATGGATGATTAAAGTGAAAGTAGCTAACGTATCTGATTTTGATGAATTACTTTCTAGCGAGGCCTATTCAGCGCTTATTGGCGCATAAGTTTTTTTATTTGTGGTTGGCTGAAATATGGACCTTGGTTATTGCTTTCCTATGCTTGGTGAGCTTCAAACAGCTGCCAACCATTGCCATCAGCGGTGCCGACAAATATGTGCACTTTATTTTGCATTTGGGGTTTACAGTACTTTGGTTCTTACATTTAAAGAAAAGCAGCAGCAACAGAAATAAAACTTTAGCAACGGTGTTTTTGGCCTCGATTGTCTACGGAATTTTAACAGAAATCGCTCAGCAGCTGTTTACGACAACAAGAAAAGCAGACATTTTTGACGTAATGGCAAATACTTCGGGCGCTATCGTTGCGGTACTTTTGATAATGGGTTACTACAAATATGTTAAAATACGTACCGCCTAATATAATAGGCAGATAAATCATCCCGCTTCCGTGGGATTTTTTTTATTTTTATCGGATGTAATGCGATAAATTTTTTAAAAGGAGAAATCCTTTTCAATCTTATTTCAGGTTTAAATTATTTATAAATGAATATCAAACAATATCTTGACTCGACCTATCTTAAAACAGCAAAACAGGCCGGAATTACCGAATCTGAGAATCAAAAGATAGCCAAAGCGTTTATTAAAGAAGCCATTGAGGAGCAGTTTAAGCTCATTATGATTAGACCTGAACTGGTTGCCGTGGCAAAAAAAATGATATTAGATGCCCACTCAAAGGTAGCAGTCGGAACAGTTATAGATTTTCCTAAAGGCGAATCTGAAGTTAGTAAAAAGCTAGAAGAAGCACAGCTGGCCATTCTGAACGGCGCAGACGATCTCGATTTTGTATGCAATTATGAAGCCTTTATGTTAGGGCATGTAGCATTGGTTAAAGACGAAATTTTACAATGCACGCGGCTGGGACTTGAAAATCATAAAACTGTAAAATGGATCATCGAGGTGGCTGCACTCAGCCACAAACAGATCATTCAGCTCTCCGCGCTAATTAAAAAAGTGGTCATTTCTAATTTTAAGGAAGAATATTTTCATACCGTTTTTGTAAAATCATCGACCGGATTTTATGAAACCAAAAATAATTTGCCTACTGGCGCAACCCTTGAGACCATAATCATGATGCTCGAAAATGCCTCGCCACTTTCCGTAAAAGCAGCGGGGGGCGTAAGAACATACGAGGAAGCTGTCGGGATGGTACAATTGGGCGTGAAACGAATAGGTACATCAAGTGCAAAAACAATAGCGCAGGGACAAATTTCTGATAGTAATTATTAAATTTGCAATCACAATTTATATTATGAAAAAATATAGTTTTTTTTTACTGTTTCTACTCACTACTTTTTTTGTTAAGGCGCAAGTAAGCAGTCAGAATACAGAACAAGTTCCGATTTTTGCCGACTGTCAAAATAATACCGGTAAGGATTTGGAAAATTGTTTCTACAATCAAGTACAAGATTTTGTATACAACAATTTTAAAGTTCCTGAGAATTTGCAGCAAAACAACTTTAAGGGCAATGTCAATGTGCTTTTTGAAGTAGATGACAAAGGCAACTTTAAAGTCTTGTATGTTGATGCCAATGACGAACAATTGTCGCAAGAAGCAAAAAGGATTTTTATACAATTTCCTAAAGTCGGTCCGCCCACTCACAATGGGCAGCCTTATTATGCAAAATATACTATTCGAATCGCAATTCCACTAAAGAGCGTAGCCCAGATGTACGCTGAAGCGGAAGTCTTAAAAGTTGCGGATGCAAAAAACTACACTAAAAATCGAGACAAAGAACTTAAAGAATATGATAGTCTGGTTTACCATAAATTCAACAATCCTAAATTTGAAAGCCATTTGAATATTCCGTTTTCACATAGTTATTATGCACAATTTGACGCCGAAATGAATCAGGTAGGAGCCAACAACCACACCGCCGTAAAGCCGTATACCTATGCTGAAGTAAACAAATATTACAATCTTCGCCAAGCCAATGAAAAATTGATGAAAAACAAATCCGGCTTGTGGGCCAGAAAACTTTGGAACGAAAACATGATTCAGATTCAAGGAGATGGCTATTGGTTTACGCTAAATCCGATTTTTGATCTACAATCCGGAAAAAGTGGCGGCAGAATTTCGACGAATACTTTTATTAACACCAGAGGACTTCAAATTCAAGGTCAATTGGGCGAGGAATTGAACTTTACAACTACCATTTACGAAAGCCAAGGTCGGTTTGCAGATTACATCAACAGCAATGCCAGAACCATAGGTGCAAAAGGCAGCAGTTCATCGGCCGTAATTCCTGGAATAGGGATTACAAAAAATTTTAAAGCGGATGCTTTTGACATGCCCTTGGCCGAAGCAAATTTGACTTACACGCCGAGCAAAATGATTAATATTCAATTGGGTTATGGGCGAAATTTTATAGGCGATGGCTATCGGTCGTTAATTACAACAGATGGCGTGAGTCCGTATCCTTTTTTTAAAATAAACACCAATTTTTGGAAAATAAAATACACCAACACTTACATGTTTCTCAAAGACATACGTCGAGAAGCCACGGCACTGGATGGTACTTACACGACAAAATATATGGCCAACCATTATCTGAGTTGGAATGCGACAAAGCGCCTTAATATTGGACTGTTTGAATCGGTGATTTGGGCCAATACCAACGGAAGGGGTTTTGATATGAGTTTTTTAAACCCAATTATTTTTTATCGTTCGGTTGAATTTTCTTCGTCTTCCAAGTCTGGAAATGCACTGTTGGGACTGACCACAAAATACAAATGGAACAACCAGATTAATTTTTATGGGCAATTTCTACTTGATGAATTTTCCTTAACCGAAATTAAGAAAAGCAACCAAAGCTGGAAAAACAAATATGGTTATCAATTGGGGATAAAATATTTCAATGCTTTCAATGTCGAACATTTATTGCTTCAGGTAGAATACAACCATGTGCGTCCTTATGTTTATTCACACAGCGACCCACTGACCAATTACGGACATGCCAACCAAAGTTTAGGCCACCAATGGGGCGGTAATTTCAAGGAAGTTATTGCAGTAGCTCGCTACCACCAAGGAAGGTATTTTGCTGATGGCAAGTTTACCTATGGCGAACGCGGCTTAGATTTTAATACACCAACAGACTCTTTGAATTATGGAGGCAATATTTATTTGGATTATGACAGCAACAGGGCGTATGATTCTGGAGTTAAAATCGGACAGGGCAATAAAACCAGTGTCTTTATAGCTGACATTCAAGCAGGATATTTGGTAAATCCGGCTACCAATCTAAAATTATTTGCAAGTTATATCTACCGGAGTTTTGACCCGACACAGGAGACAGAAACAACGTTTAAACAGAGTACCAATTGGTTCTCGGTGGGATTGCGTTGTGATATTTTTAATTGGTATTTTGATTATTAATAAGTAAGCCTAGCCCTGATTGAAGTGAAAATCTCCCGGGCAAGAAAAAATAGATAGCCAAATCTAATTTTTCTTGCCCGGGAATTGCAGCGGAAAGCAGGAAATAGATGCAGAAAAACAAATACTCGGTTTTATTTTGGCTTTATTTTTATGAATTGTTTTTTGTCAAATCCCCAACTATGAAGTACATTTGCAGTTCAAGAAACCTTGGGATTGAAAAATATAAATTACACCTTGAGCGCAACTGCAAATACCCTTTCCTTAAAATCCGTTTATATTGATTTTCTCGAAATCACTAAAGCCAGACTGGCGGTCAGTGTTGTCTTTTCCTCACTGGCTGGATTTATGCTGGGGGTGGTTGACTTTAACATTGCAGGCTGGGTTGTTCTAATAAAATTAGCCGTCGGAGGCTACTGTATGGTTGGTGCCTCAAACGCTTTTAATCAGGTTATCGAAAAAGACTTGGATGCGCTCATGGACCGCACCAAAAATCGACCGGTGCCGGCGGGAAGAATGTCGGCGAACACTGCTCTAGTTATTGCCGCTGTTTTAACAATTATTGGCATAGCAATATTGTATGCGATCAATCCCGTAACCGCGATGTTCGGCGCAATTTCCATTTTTTTATACACGAGTGTTTACACGCCCTTAAAAACGATGACTTCTTTATCGGTTTTTGTAGGTGCTTTTCCTGGCGCCATTCCTTTCATGTTGGGGTGGGTTGCTGCTACGGGAAATTTTGGCATAGAAGCAGGAACCTTATTTTTGATACAGTTTTTTTGGCAGTTCCCGCACTTTTGGGCTATTGGATGGTTTTTGTATGAAGATTATGAAAAGGCAGGTTTTTTTATGTTGCCTTCCGGAAAAAAAGACAAATCGACTGCTTTACAGGTTATTTTATATACTGTCTGGCTCATTATTGCTTCGCTTTTGCCCGCATTAGGATATACCGGAAGTTTACACATTACACCTTTAACGGCTGGTGTCGTTTTGCTGCTAGGGCTTTGGATGTTGTTTTATGCAGTGCGGTTGTACCAGTTACGTACAGCCAAAGCAGCCAGAACGCTAATGTTGGTCAGCGTTTCTTATATCACGATTTTACAAGTAGTATACATTTTAGATAAATTTTTACGATGATGGTTGAAGAAAGAATGACCGCCCAAGAGTATAAATTAAGAAGTGACAGGTCTTATAAATTGATTTTGTTGTTTGCAATGGTGAGTATGACAATGATGTTTGCCGGATTGACAAGTGCTTTTGTAGTAAGTAAATCGAGGACTGACTGGTTGAAAGATTTTCAATTGCCGCTGCCCTTTTTCTTTAGTACTGCAGTAATTATTGGATGCAGTCTTACGTTTTATTTGGCAAAAAAGGCAGTGCAAAAAGACCAAAGAAGTGCTGTAACTTCATATCTTTTAGCTACTTTAGCGCTTGGTATTTTGTTTGTCATTTTGCAGTTTGCTGGGTTCGGACAAATCGTTGCGAAAGGGTATTATTTTACAGGAAGTGCTAGTTCAATTACAACTACTTTTCTCTATGTGGTAACGTTAGTCCATTTGGTGCATCTTGCCGGCGGATTGATTTCACTTCTTATTATAATTTATAATCATTTTAAACAAAAATACAATTCATCTCAAACCCTTGGAATTGAGTTAGGTGCGATGTATTGGCACTTTCTGGATTTATTATGGGTTTATTTGTTTTTATTTTTATATTTCTTTAAATAAGAAAAAAACGTAAATTTGGGAACTTTTTAACGAATAACTTTTATGGGATCGACAGTTACTACTGCAAACAGTGAACAGCAAACGTGGAATGGCGGCAATGAGCCTTTTGGGGCGAGTTACGGCAAATTAATGATGTGGTTTTTTATAGTATCAGATGCCTTGACTTTCTCAGGATTTTTAGCTGCATACGGTTTTTCAAGATTTAAATTTATCGATACTTGGCCCTTGGCCGACGAGGTATTTACCCACTTTCCATTTATGCATGGCGTTTCTGCTCCTATGTATTATGTCGCATTGATGACATTTATCCTGATTTTTTCCTCCGTTACAATGGTTTTGGCTGTAGATGCCGGCCATAATATGAACAAAAGCAAAGTTGCTTTTTATATGTTTTTAACCATTATTGGAGGTTTTATTTTCGTTGGTTCTCAGGCCTGGGAATGGAAAAATTTCATTCATGGAGAATATGGCGCTATCGAAACTAAAGGAGGAAGCTTGCTTCAATTTGTAGATCAAACGGGCAAAAGAGTTAAGTTGGAAGATTTTGCAGCGACTTTGCCTAAACAAAGAGAACGTTTAGAACAAAATAAAGGCCGATGGTTTATGGAAGAAGCAGCTTTACCAAACTTTACTGTGGCGGAGGTGCAAGCGGGTTTTAAGGCTCATCCAGAAATTTTAGTGCGAACCGAAGTAGTTTACAAGGATGATGCGTCGGTGAAAAACGATCTCAAAATTGACCATGCCTTAAGCCACCACAAACATAAAACGGTTTTGACCCGAGCAGAATCTGAAATTCGATTGGCCAATGCCAGCGTGGTCGTAGAAGGTGCTAACCTGGTACGAAATGAGTACGGAAGTAAGTTGTTTGCAGATTTCTTTTTCTTTATCACAGGTTTCCACGGTTTCCACGTTTTTTCAGGAGTGATGATCAATATTATCATTTTCTTCAATGTGCTCATCGGCACCTACGATAAAAGAAGAAGTTATGAGATGGTTGAAAAGGTAGGATTGTACTGGCACTTTGTCGATTTGGTTTGGGTATTTGTCTTTACTTTCTTCTACTTGGTCTAATTTTTAAAGTCACTATATTATGTCTCACGAGCACGTTTCTAATTTAAAAAGAATTTGGTTGGTTTTTGGAATTCTTTCCGCGGTTACCATCGTTGAAGTTTTTCTTGGAATTAAGAAGCCAGATGTTTTGCATATGAACAATTTTCTAAGCATGAACTTATTAAATTGGATTTTTATTATCCTAACCATTTTTAAGGCCTATTATATTGTTTGGGCTTTTATGCACATGGAAGGCGAAAAAACCAGTTTGCGATGGACCGTCGTGGCGCCGATAATTTTTTTAGTATTGTACTTACTTTTTATACTTTTAGTTGAAGCGGATTATATCTGCGAAGTTTTTAAAAGTTCTACCATAAAATGGAATTTTTAACACCATATTAATTCACAAAAAGGGTACGCACTGCGTGCCTTTTTTTTATTTTTGTACCGTAATCTGGCATTCCTCAAAATGAAAAAAAATTTCGTTTTATTTTTCCTGTTTATCTTTCCGATTGTCGCATATCTTTTTTTTGCTACCGGGGTTAACAGCTTTATGTTTTTACCAACAGTAACCAAAACAATTCCAGATTTGGGACGCTGGAATTCTTTAGACGGAAAAAGCGTTTCTTTAAATAATAAAATTACTATTCTCGGATTTACCGGAAACAATATTTTGTATAACAAAGGAAATTATTTTAATCTCAATCAGAAGATATACAATAAAAATAGGGATTTTAAAGACTTTCAGTTTGTAATGATTGCACCCGAGGGTTCAGAAAATCAGGTAAAGGAAATCTTGAAAGGCTTGGCTGATCTTACGAATGAATCTAAATGGTTGTTTGTTTTTGCACCAGTCTCAGACATTCAAGCCTATTATAACACTTTAAAATTGAAGGGAAAATTGGGCAGCGACTTTGGAAGCCCAAACGTTTTTATCATTGACAAAAAAAGGAACCTGCGCGGTCGAAAGGATAAAGACGAATACAAAGAGGGCTATAATACATCATCTCCGTCCGACTTATACAATGAAATGACCGATGATGTTAAAGTAATTCTTGCTGAATACCGTCTGGCACTCAAAAGAAACAATGCCGACCGCCAAATTTAATGATATCATGCTAAAAAATAAATCCTATATCGGCATTTCATTGATCATACTTCTTTTCGGAATTTATGCAATTCCGAAAATCATCAACAGGATTAAAATCAATGACATCGTTAAAGGTGACCGTTTGGACAATATTTCCAATCACGGCAAAGTGGATGAAAAATTGATGAAGATTGGTCCAGTACCGCAATTTAAGTTAACAGATCAAAACAATAATCCCATCACCAATGCTGACTATAAAGGCAAAGTATATGTTTTAGAATTTTTCTTTTCCACTTGCCCATCCATCTGCCCAAAAATGAACCGCAACATGGTTGCCATACAAAATAAGTTTTTTGGCAATCCTAATTTCGGGCTTGTCTCTATTACTATTGATCCCGAGCATGACTCTTCTGAAGTGTTAAAGGCACATGCGGAACTACTTGGTGTCAAATCTTCGAATTGGCATTTTTTAACCGGAGATAAAAATTACATTTATGCCCTTGCCAACAAAGGGTTTAACTTGTATGCCGGCGAAAATAGCAAAGTAAATGGCGGATTTGAACACTCAGGTTTGTTTGCGTTAATCGATAAGAATGGAAATATTCGTTGCCGTAAAGACGAGTATGGCAATCCGATTTTATATTATGATGGGATAGAAAAAGAAGGGGTTAAAGCCATTCAACAGGACATAGCAATTTTATTAGAAGAATAATGGAAGACAATTCAGTAGAGCAAAAGTACAATAAGTGGATTATAATTATATCTATTGCCATTCCGCTAACGGTGGCGCTTTTATTTGGAGTCAGACTAAAGGATTTTGGCTATGAGGTGGTGCCACTTTCTTTTTTACCACCCATTTATGCAACCATTAATGGCATTACAGCCGTGGTTTTAGTCGCCGCAGTTCTTGCCATTAAAAATGGAAAACGAGAACTTCATGAAAATCTCATGGGTCTTGCCATCACACTTTCAGTACTCTTTTTAGGTATGTATATAGCCTATCACATGTCGGCTGAATCGACGGTTTTTGGAGATACGAATCACAATGGCATATTGGATTTATCCGAAAACATTAACTTAGGTGTAACCAGATACCTTTATTTGATGCTGTTAATTTCCCATATTATCTTATCGATTGCGATTATTCCTTTGGTACTGATTACTTACGTCAGGGCACTGGCACAAAGATTTGATCGCCATAAAAAAATAGCAAAAATTACATTCCCCATTTGGTTGTATGTTGCTGTAACGGGTGTTATTGTATACGAAATGATCGCGCCGTATTATGCCCATTAAAAGCCCGAAATACAACACGAAGCGCAGTAATCTGTGTTTAAACAAAATCGCGACAGCCATTGTTGCACTTTGTCTGTTTTTGTTTTCTCTCGCGGCAAACGCCCAGTGTGCTATGTGTCGAGCCGCATTAGAAAGCGAGGGGAACGCGCAGAAAGCGCAAGCCGTAAATGATGGTATTGTTTACCTGATGGTGATACCATACATATTGGTTGGCGGAATCGGATATGCCGTTTACAGATTGAACAAGAAAAAGAATTGAGTTTTACCGCAGTCCGTCTACCGTAATGTTGACTTCGCCATTGACCTGTATAAAGGCAATTATCGCTTTATTGGTCAACTGGATTTTTTGAAATTCAATATTTTCTATGACACCGTTTACAAAAACGCCCGGAATAGGAGAATAGTTCTTTAAATAAGGCAATATATTTTGTTTTCCTTCCTCTAAATTGGGTTGGATAGAGTAACGACAACTTTCTTGAATCTTTCTTAAAACATACCCTTGTACCAGCCAATTCGCAGAACGCAGCAAACGGCTTTTGGTATCGATGGCATAATCGAGTCGGTCAAAGTAAATCTCTTTTGATTGTTGATTGTACTGCGGAAAACCGGCAAGATAAATTTTTCCGTTTAAGCTTCCTGACAAATCCAATGCGATGATCATTTTGCCATCTTTGTGCCAGATTGCTACATTTTGAACCGTTACTTTTTTGCTGCCAGAACCAAATTCTTGTCCATGAAAATTTTTTGTCATAATACGAGAAGCATCTTCATAAGTAGAAACCGCCACAATATTTGCATTAATGTGTTGCGGCATTTTAGATACCGGTTTTAACACCATTTTATTTCGGTCAAATTTGCTTAACGGCTTTTGACCTAACAAAGTTTCTATATTGCATTTAAGGCCCATTTGGAAAGTAATAATTTCTTTTTGTAGCGCTGCGTTGGTCGTATACATTTCAATAGGAGCCACGCGAAGCCAGCTTTGGTAGTTGCTGCTCATTTCAAAAGGAATACATACTTTTTCGAGTGCCTCCAGCACGTTTGGCTTAAAATCCATCGATTTTCCGATAGCATCATCAATGCTTTTTTCAATTCTTGATTTGAAAATCCGTATTGCAGGATTAATCAGATAGGTAATCGGCACCACTTTTCCTAAAATAGTGACAGAAGGACTTTCATTCCAATCGAGCGATTTGAGTTCGGTGCTGCTGATGAGTTGCCAATTGGTCAGACTAACGTCGCTTACTAAAGTTACGTTGCCATTAAAATTAAATTCTCTGGTATTGTAAAGTGAAATTCCGAAACGATTGGTTCCGAGCCGATACTTTACAAACGCTTTTAACGGAAGGATCGTCTTGATTTTACCCTTTTCGTTTTGAATTGAAATGGGCGCCAGTTTCCAAATTTTTATTTCATAGTCATCGTCTTCGATATTGGTATCTTCATAGATCAGTCCGGTCAATAACTTGTTGGTCTGGTTTTCAACTTCTTTAAGTTTGATTTTGATTGGCAAATTAATAAATGAAACAGCATTGTCATAAAGCAAAGGCGATGCCTCATCTGGTTCGGGTTTCAGCGCGGCAATTTTTTGAGAAGACGTGCAGCTCAGAGCCATGCCTATCAAGGCAAAACAACAAACAGTGTAAAATATTTTGTACATGGCTTCAAATCAAATTTATTTGCAAAACTAATCAAACCCAATATATTTCTTTGCATTTGTAACAAATTGATTGCGATTATGTCTTATCGACAAAATGATTTGGTTTATTAACATTTCCTTATTACAATTTCGTTTGCAGATTGTTAATATTGTCAGAAAATTATCCGAAAAATATGATACAAATACACGACTTACACAAGTCCTATAAGATGGGAAGTTCGGAACTGCATGTATTAAAAGGGATTAATTTTAATGTGAAAGAAGGAGAATTGGTGGCCATAATGGGATCATCAGGATCAGGGAAATCAACTTTACTTAACATTTTGGGAATTTTAGATGAAGCCGACTCTGGAACTTATGCTTTGGATGGCGTGGCTATCAAAAATCTTAACGAAACGATCGCTTCCCAATACCGCAACAAATTTTTGGGTTTTGTATTTCAATCCTTCAACTTGATCAATTATAAAACTGCACTTGATAATGTAGCCATGCCGCTATATTATCAAGGCATCAAAAGAAAAGAGCGCAACGAAATTGCGATGAGTTATCTTGAGAAAGTAGGTCTTGCCTCGCATTCCCATCACTTGCCAAATGAACTTTCTGGTGGCCAAAAACAACGCGTTGCCATTGCTAGAGCGATGGCCTCCAATCCAAAAGTACTGCTGGCTGATGAGCCGACCGGTGCTTTAGACACCAGAACCTCTTACGAAGTGATGGAATTAATTCAAGGCATCAATGATGAGGGAAAAACTGTCTTAATTGTTACCCACGAACCGGATATTGCCGCAATGTGCAAAAGAAATGTCATTTTAAAAGATGGTCTTATTATCGATGATAAAATAATAGAACAAGTAAGGGCTGCATCTTATGTTTAATATTGAACGCTGGCAGGAAATATTTGAGGCAATCGCCAAAAATAAACTGAGAACTTTTCTCACTGGAATTTCCGTGGCGTCTGGAATTTTTATTTTGGTAATTCTGCTTGGGGTGGGTAAGGGCCTCCAAAACGGAATTGAGAAACAGTTTGAACGCGATGCAGCTGGAATCATCGAAGTTTGGTCGGGTACTACTGCTAAAGAATACAAAGGGCTCAATCCGGGCAGACGAATTCAATTCCGCAATAGCGATTATGAGGTTACGGTTCAGAAATATCAAGAGCAGTTAGACAAAAAAGCAGCCACTTTCAACGAATGGAATGGCGTTGTAGTTTATGGAAGAGAAACTGGGAATTACCAATATAGAGGGGTGTATCCGGATTACCAAGCGATCGAAAACGCGACGATAGCCGAAGGCCGATTTATCAATAACAATGATATGATGAATAATGAAAAGGTAGCTGTCATTGGCATGAAAATGAAGCAAGATTTATTCAAGACAAAAAGCCCGATCGGGGAAGAAATCACCGTCAATAATATCAATTTTAAAGTGGTCGGCGTTTTTGTTGATCCTGCTGGAGAGCGAGAAGAGACACGAATTTACATGCCTCTTACCACAATGCAAAAGGCATACGGTGCCGCAGATAAAGTAAGTGTATTATTTTACACAATGAAAAAAAGCGACAGTTACGACCAGGCACTAGCAGCGGCCAATAAATTTGAAGAAGGGCTCGGTCAGTTGCTGAGAAGTAAAAACTCCATTGCTCCAGATGACGAAAGTGCCATCGGAATTCACAATTCTGTTAAAGATGCAAAGCAGTTTTACGATCTGAATTTGTATATCCGGTTGTTTTTTTGGTGGGTAGGCATTTGTACGATTATCGCAGGAGTGGTGGGCGTAAGCAATATTATGCTAATCATCGTTAAAGAAAGAACTAAGGAAATCGGGATCAGGAAGGCATTGGGCGCTTCACCCCTTTCTATTATCGGAATGATTCTGCACGAATCTATTTTCATTACCACATTAGCCGGATTCATTGGGCTGCTGATGAGCTTGCTGCTATTGGAGGTAGTGGGGCCGAAAATAAAAAGCGATTTTTTTTTAAATCCGCAAGTCGATTTTAATGTGGCGCTAACGACCTTGTTTTTATTAATTTTTGCCGGCGCTTTAGCCGGATTTTTCCCTGCTTATCGCGCAGCAAAAATAAAACCGATTGTAGCACTTAGAGACGAATAATTATGTTTGACCGCGATAAATGGAACGAAATTTTAGAAGCCCTAAGTGCCAACACCTTTAGGACCATCTTGACCGCTTTTGGCGTTTTTTGGGGCATTTTTATTTTGGTAATATTGCTAGCTGCAGGCAACGGACTTGAAAATGGGGTTAAAAAGGGCTTCTCCGGAATTGCCACCAACACCATGTTTATGTGGACACAAGGCACTTCCAAGGCCTACAAAGGATTGCCGCAGATCCGACAATTCAATTTCAAGAACGATGATGTTCCGGCTTTAAAAGCCAATTTTCCAGATTTGTTGTACGTTTCTCCCCGGAACCAGTTGGGCGGATATCAAGGCGCTAACAATGTAATTCGAGGCACAAAAACAGCGGCCTTTACCGTTTACGGAGATTATCCCGAACTCATCAAACAAGAGTCGATGACCATCGTCAACGGAAGATTTGTGAACCAGCAGGATATTGTGCTTAAAAGAAAAATTGCAGTTATTGGTCAAGGCGTAATTGACGGATTGTACGAAAAAACAGAACAAGTCATTGGAACATATATCAAAATCAATGGCGTCAATTTTATGGTCGTGGGAATTTACAATTCCAAATCCAAAAACAACGGTGATGCTGAATCGGCACAAAAAAATATTTTTATTCCTTTTACAACCTTCCAACAGGCTTTTAATTTTGGAGATACCGTTGGGTGGATGGCGTTGACGGCCAATGACAATGCGTCGATTACGTTGTTGAAACCTAAAATCTTTGAATTTATCAAAGCCCGTCACTCGATTCATCCAGACGACGATCGTGCGATTGGCAATTTTGACTTGTTTGAAGAATTCAGCAAAGTGCAAGGATTGTTTCTTATTTTAAGGTTTATAGCCTATTTTGTAGGCACGCTGGTTTTGCTTTCGGGCGTGATCGGCATCTCCAATATCATGCTGATCGTAGTGAAAGAACGCACCAAAGAAATTGGAATTCGAAGAGCGTTAGGAGCAACACCCAGCGCCATTCGAACTCAAATATTGACCGAAGCGATTTTCTTAACCATCATCGCGGGGATGTTTGGGATTGCGGTAGCCACAGGATTGCTCGCAGTGGTTAACAAAATTTTAGCATCAATGCCGAGCGAAGATATGATGTTTGCCAATCCAAGTGTCGATTTGAAGGTGGTTTTTATTGCCTTGCTGATATTAATCGGCTCTGGACTATTAGCAGGATTTATCCCGGCACAAACGGCTATCAATGTCAAACCTGTCGATGCTTTGCGCGCAGAATAAAATGTAATGAAACAACAAAACGATAAAACAAAACAAAATGAAAAAAGGAGGAACTATAACGATTTTAATTTTGATAGCTGTCGTGTTTTTTGGCGCGTTGTATTATTTGTATGCCAAAAATCAAGAATCGCCGATCATTTTTGAAACAGACAAATCCGAAACTAAAACCATAACAAAAAACACAATTGCGACCGGAAATATTGTGCCAAACGAAGAAGTATTGATTAAGCCCAACATTTCAGGAATCATTGAAGCAGTATATATCAAAGCAGGCCAAAGCATCAAAGCGGGCGATTTGATCGCAAAGATTAAAGTCGTAGCCAACGTCTCCAATTTAAGTAATTCCCAAAACCAAGTGCGAAGCGCCAAGAATGAACTCGACAATCAAGAGAAAATATTCCAGCGGCAGAAGACACTTTTTGATAAAGGCGTGATTTCAACCAATGATTTTGAGGCAGCGCAATTGGCTTACAAACAGGCCAAACAAAATTACAACGCCTCGAGACAAACCAATGATATAGTGAGAACCGGCACGACTACCGGTCTTGGAAATTATGCCAATACCCTAATCAGATCTACCGTCAACGGGATGGTGCTTGACGTTCCGGTGAAAGTGGGCAACCAAGTCATCGAAAGCAATAATTTTAATGAAGGTACGACAATCGCAAGCGTAGCGGATGTGGGTCGAATGATATTTGTAGGTAAGGTAGATGAATCTGAAGTCGGAAAGATTAAAGAAAAATTGCCTATCGAAATTACCGTGGGTGCGATCGAAAACAAAAAATTTGAAGCCGTTCTGACCGACATTGCTCCAAAAGGCAAAACAGAAAATGGTGCGATTCAATTTGAAATCAAAGCTTCCTTAACCAATCGCGACGATACTTTCATCAGAGCGGGGCTGAGCGCCAACGCTTCTATTATTTTAGAAAAAGCAGAAAATGTGTTGGCCATAAAAGAATCTTTAATTCAGTTTGATGCCAAAACCCAAAAGCCCTTTGTTGAAGTAGAAACAGGCTATCAAAAATTTGAAAGAAAAAATATTGTTTTAGGTGTCAGTGATGGTATCTATGTCGAAATTAAAAGCGGCGTCAAAGGTCCGGATAAATTGAAAGTGTGGAACCAAGGTTTAAAAACGGAGGATAAACCTGGAGACAAAAAAGAGTAAATTATTGCAAAAAAAAAGCTTAGTTTTTATAAAAATGTTAAATTTGTGCGGGATCGTTTGCCGTACTTTCATTCAAATTATATGAAAAAAATCACTTGGATTTCTATCTTTTTTATACTGCTGTTGGGTTGGTCAACACGAGCACAATCCAAAAAATGGACGATTGAAGAATGCGTGAACTATGCCTTGGAGCACAACATCTCCGTCAAACAAACAGAACTCGATTCTCAATTGGCGGCCATTGACAAGAAAACTGCGTTTGGAAATTTTCTACCCTCAGTCAATGCTACTGCATCTCATTCTTGGAATATCGGACTCAATCAAAACATCACAACCGGACTTTTAGAAAACGAAACTACGCAGTTTACTTCCGCCGGACTGAATGCTGGTATAGACATTTACAAAGGGCTTCAGAATCAAAAGCGTTTTCAACGGGCAAAACTTGCCATCATAGCGTCTCAATATCAGTTGTCTAAAATGAAAGATGACGTATCACTAAATGTGGCCAATGCGTTTTTACAAATACTTTTCAATAGGGAAAACATCAAAGTACAGAAAGAACAACAGCTTAGTAATGAAAGGCAATTGCAACGCACCCAAGAATTAGTAAATGCCGGTTCGGTCCCAAGAGGCGATTTGCTCGACATTAAAGCAACCACTGCCGGGGATAAACAAAGAGTAATAGCGGCTGAAAACGCCTTTTTAATTTCGAAACTGAGCTTAGCACAATTGCTGCAACTGGATAATTTCCAGGAGTTTGATGTCGCCGATACCGATTACGACGCCCAACAAAGTGAAGTCATGTTTCAGACACCCGATGCCGTATATCAAAAGGCAAAAGAAGTTCGTGTTGAATTGAAACTTGCCAGAGCCAACATGGACTTAGCGACTAAAGATGTGGAGATTGCAAAAGGAGCTTACATGCCAACTTTACAAGGGTTTTATAGCTTTAGTACGAGAGCAGGGTACGCTGATAGAATTGTTGGATCGCAACTTAATGCCCAAAACCCAACTGCAAATACGGGTGCTTTTGTAACGGTTGATGGCTCAAATTATAGTATATTTCAACCCAATTTTGAGGCGGTCTATGGCAAAGCGGCACCACTATTTGATCAATTCAGTGCCAACAAAGGCCATAATTTTGGAGTACAGTTAAATGTGCCTATCTTAAACGGGTTTTCTGTAAAAAACAATGTAGCGCGCTCCAAAGTAGCTTTAGAGCGGTCAAAAATTGCGATGTCTCAAAGCGAATTGGATTTAGAACGAACCGTATACACCGCTTTTACAGATGCAAAGGGTGCTTTTAATAGTTATGAATCTGCCATGGTGGCACTTGAAGCCAGAGTAGGGGCTTTTAATTATGCCAAAGAGCGATACGATGTGGGCATGATGAATGCGTTCGATTTTAATCAGGCGCAGACCTTATTGTCTAATGCCCAATCTGAGGTGATCAGAACCAAATACGATTATATTTTCAGAACCAAAATTGTTGAATTCTATTTTGGAATTCCAATCATTAAAAAACTATAAGTCATGTCAAAAAAAGCAATGTATTACTTAATCGGTGGTGCCGTACTTTTAATTATTGTTTTAATTGTGCTTTCTAAAACAGGCATTATCGGCAATAAAGAAAAGGGAACTGAAGTGGAAATTGCTAAAGTAGATGAAATGACGATAGTCGAAACTGTATCGGCTACTGGAAAAATCCAGCCTGAAATAGAAGTAAAAATTTCTTCGGAAGTGTCGGGCGAAATTATATCATTACCCGTAAAAGAAGGGCAGGTGGTAAAAAAAGGTGAGCTGCTCGTTAAAATAAACCCCGACTTATATACCTCGGGATACAACAGAACCATTGCCGGATTGTCGCAAACCAAGGCCGGACTCGGTCAAGCTGATGCCACTTTTAAGGAGGCCAAAGCCAGCTATGATCGCAACAAAACATTATTTGAAAAAGGCATCATTTCCAAATCGGAATGGGACAAAGCAATTGCAGTGTTTGAAGGGTCTAAAGCCTCAAAACAATCGGCATATTACAATGTACAGAGTGCTTCGGCAACGGTCAACGAGGCCAAGGACAATTTGGGCAGAACAACGATTTACGCACCCGCAGACGGAACAATTTCAATGCTTAACGTGGAATTGGGAGAGCGGGTTTTAGGAACACAACAAATGACAGGAACCGAAATTTTGAGGGTGGCCAATCTGAATAATATGGAAGTGGAAGTCGATGTAAATGAAAATGATATTGTCAAAATCAACGTTGGAGATTCGGCCAACGTTGAGGTAGATGCTTATTTAAAAAAGCAATTTAAAGGATTGGTGACCAGCATTTCAAATTCCGCCAGCACTACTCAAACGGCAGATCAGGTAACTAATTTTAAAGTAAAAGTCAGAATATTGAAAGCGTCCTATGCAGATTTATCTCAAGGGAAACCGGCAAGTTATTCTCCATTCCGGCCGGGAATGACGGCAACTGTTGACATCATCACAAAGCGAAAGGAAAAAATATTAGCCATCCCGATTAGTTCGGTGGTCGTAAAATCGGATACGACACCATCGAAAAAAATAGTGGTGGATGATGCCGCGTCACAAGAAAACAAAGTGAAGCCCAAAAGTGATAAAAAGTTCGAATGTGTTTTTGTAAAAGTGGGCGAAAAATGCAAAATCCGGATTATCAAAACCGGTATTCAAGATGACACGAATATTGAAGTCACAAGCGGACTAAAAAAAGGAGATGTCGTGATCGTTGGGCCTTACACCACAGTGACCAAAGATTTAAATTCGGGTGACCGGGTTACTGTCGCAAATAACAAAACCAACGCTCCTTCAAAATAATGGCTTATATTCTAAACATTGAAACGGCAACCAAGAATTGTTCGGTGTCTGTAGCCAAAAATGGAATTACTTTGTGTTGCAATGAAATGTCTGAGGAAGGCTATTCTCACGCCGAAAGACTGCATGTTTTTATCGAGGCCACATTGGCATCATTGCAACTGTCACTTAAAGATATCGCCGCTATCGCGGTAAGTCAAGGTCCGGGTTCTTATACTGGTTTGCGCATTGGCCTCTCGGCGGCAAAAGGATTGTGTTTTGCATTGGACATTCCATTAATTGCAGTGGATACATTGGCTGTTTTGGCTGCCAAAATTACCATACCCGAGGGGCTAATCATTCCGATGATTGATGCAAGACGGATGGAGGTTTACAGTGCCGTTTTTAATGCAACGCATCAAAAAGTCCGCGAGGTGAAAGCGGAAATCATCAGTGAAAATTCTTTTATTGGGTATGACGAGGCGATTTATTTTATTGGTGATTGTTCTGCAAAATGCAAAGGAGTTTTGACGAAACCAAATTTTATTTTTAGAGACGATTTAATTTATCCTTCTGCCAATGAAATGGGATTTTTAAGTAATGAACAATACGAAAAAAATAATTTTGTGAATGTTGCTTATTTTGAGCCCTGTTATTTGAAAGATTTTGTGATGACAGCATCAAAAAACTAAATTACAAGGTAGCCAGTAAATCTACAATTCTGATCCGATCACTATCTTCGCTAAAGGAAATTTTGTATTCTTTTAAGAAAGCTTCAATGACTTGCTTTTTTTCCGGAAATAATTTCAGCAATTGTTTTTTAGTTGCGGGAAATTCGGAAATTCCGTGTTCTTGATTTTTTAGAAAAAAAGTATCCTCGGATTTGACATATTTTGAAGGTAAATTAACTTCGAGCGACGTTTTTGCGATTCGTTCTTCATAATAAGTGATGTTTTCTTTTTTCAATAAAGCAAATCCACTCTTTTCGTAGCAGTCAATTAAATAACCATTGAATAACTTTCCGGTGCTGTTGGTGTAAGCCACTAACTTATACTTTTTATTGGTTCCTGCAAAAATAATCGGGCTGAAATCTTCAATTTTATCTAAAATCAAGGTGTCATTTTTTGCCGTCATAAATTCAAACTCATCATTATAAACATTGTAGCGCATGAATGTTTTTTGACTGACATTCTCGACTTTGGCCCCCGCGAACATCTGCTGTAAATAGGGAGAACCTTTGGGTTTAGATTTCTCGCTCAAAGGATTTCTGAAAATTTTCCCCGCTCTGTTAGGATCGAGCACTTCGTATTTTAAATTGACTTGAGCGACAGAAGACATCGTGAATATGGAAAAAATCCAAAGAAAATGTTTTTTCATCGTGTTGTTTTTTTATTGATTTTAAAACTACAAAAATATAGCATTGGTTTACGAGCCCTTCGAATTTTCTTTAACAAAAGGTTGGAAAAAGATGCCTGCCTCGTCAAATGCCATTTTACAATTTTCTAAAATAGCCGAGGTAACATCGCCAAAATCGTCATTTTTTGTCCAAGCTCGAATGGCTAATTTTATTCCAGAATCGGTTAATTCTTTTACCGAAACGCTGGCTTCAGGCAGTTTTAAAACTTTTGGATGCTCCAACATAATTTTTGTAATAATGTCTTTTGCTGTTTTGATATTGGTTTCATACGAAATACCTAAAGTAAGATCCGTTCTCCTATTTTCTTCTTTAGAATAGTTGATAATGGTGCCGTTCGACAAGGCGCCATTGGGAACAAAAATCACTTGGTTGTTGCCGGTAAGCAATTGGGTAACGAAAATCTGAATGTCGATGACGGTACCAGAAGCGCCTTGCGCCTCAATGGCATCTCCCAATTTAAAAGGTTTGAAAAGTATAATCAACATCCCGCCAGCAAAGTTAGAAAGCGAACCCTGCAATGACAAACCTACCGCCAATCCGGCTGCACCGAGAATGGCGACGAAAGAAGTAGATTCAATGCCCAATTTTGAAATCACTGCAATAAAAAGCACGATCCGCAATCCCCAAAAAATAATGTCTGAAAGAAATTTGATTAACGTGGGTTCTATTTCGCGCTGAACCATGATTTTTCGGGTAATCTTATTGATAACCCGAATGACCCAAATTCCCACAAACAATAATAGAACGGCTGCTACCAATTTAGGAGAATAATCAACCAAAACTTTAATAAAGGAAGTAGTGTACTGCTCGACAAAACCAATTTCTGCTGCTAATTTCATTTTCTTATCAATAAAAAACCTTCTCATGAGGAGAAGGTTGTCATTCAGTACAAAAATATACTTTTTTTAAAACTTAATCTGCATCTTCTTCTATTCTGTTGCTTGTTTCGGCAGTAGTTTGTTTGATTTCCGCAGCACCATCGTCTGTAAATGAATTTACTCTTTCTTTGGCGTTGTCAATCGTTTCCGTAATTTTTTCTTTGGCATCTTCTGCAAACGCTGCGGTTTTTGCTACGATGGGTGCTGCTTTGTCTTTAACAGTTTCGACCACATCTCCAACGGTTTCTCCCGCTTTTTCGAAATATTCACCAGCCTTTTCTTTGGCAACATCTGCATACACGTTCGCTTTTTCGATCATTGGCGCAGCATTCTCTTTTGCTTTAGCATATGAGTTTTCTACAAAACCTTCAGTTTTATCAGCAAAACTTTCGGCAGATTGTTTTGCCGAACCGAATAAATTCTTAAAAAATGTTCCTAATCCCATAATGTTTATATTGATTGGTTATCTTTCAAAATTAGCAAAAAAAGCAATCGCTTTATCTTTAGCTATTTAAAACTTTAATAACTTGTTCAAAATTGGTTTCCGGTGCCAAACAGGTTCTGTTTTGACAAACGTAGTATAATGTCTTTCCCTCCACAAAACGATGTTCCAAAATAGGAAGAGCCGACGGTCGATTTGCGCCAGCCATCACAACATTTGGAAAGTAACGGCTGTTGATTTTTGCGTTCCAAAACAAAGCGTCCGTTCCACAAATTACTAATTCTTTATTTTGATCTGAAAAATTTAAAAAAACATCGAGCCAGTTCGAAAATGCTGACGGGTAGTCGATACCAAGCACGATTTGGGATATCATTTTTTTACAAATATTTTCATAGTGGGTATTGTTGAAATAAAGGCCAAGTTGGAACAAATTTTTCGCCATTACAGAATTGGAAGCGGGAATAACATTATCCTCGATTTCAAAATGACGTGAAATTAGTGCGGCATCCAGGTCAGAAGTAAAAGTAAAAAACGCATCGTTCGGATCATAGAAATGGTCGAGTGCGTAATCGGTTAATTGTTGTGCGTAACCGAGCCATTTTTGATCAAACGTAACTTCATATAACGACAAAAAGGCGGCAATCACCAAGGCATAATCTTCCAGAAAACCATTAATAGTGCTATTATTATCTTTATAGCTGTGCCACAAATGGCCTTCCGCAGCCCATTGCCGGGTGATGATAAAATCGGCATTTCGTAAAGCTGTTACTAAATAGGCGTCGTCTTGCAGGGCTTTGTAAGCATCTACATAACCTTTGAGCATTAAGGCATTCCACGAAGTCAGGCATTTGTTGTCAAGTCGTGGTTTGCTGCGTTTTTCTCTGGCTTCGTACAATATTTTTTCCCAACTTTTCTTTTTGGCTAACAAAGTCGAAATTTCGATGTTGTTTTCGGCAGCTATTGTCTCCAGCGATTGGTTTTGAATCAGAACATAATGGTCTTCTTCCCAATGACCAAAAGGATTAATATTGAAAACGATGCTGAACCATTCAAAATCGTTGCCGAGCAATTGTTGTAGTGCTGTTTTGGTCCAAACATAAAACGCGCCTTCTTCCAAATGGTTCTCTTCATTTAAACTGTCGGCATCGAGCGCACTAAAAAAAGCGCCTTCTGCTGTGAGCCATTCTTTCGAAACAAAGGCTAAGGTTTTTTCAATGACTTCTTTATAGAGCGGATTTTGAGTTCTTTTGTACGCCACAGAATAAAGCGAAACTAGTTGCCCGTTGTCGTACAACATTTTTTCAAAATGAGGAACATGCCATTTCATATCGACCGAATAGCGCGAAAATCCGCCGTCAACGGTGTCAAAAAGGCCACCGTAAGCCATTTTAGTCAAGGTCAGATCAACAAACTCTAATAGTTTAAAATCCTGCTGTTGTTGCCCGTACCGAAGTAAGAATTGGTAATTGTTGGGCATCATAAATTTGGGAGCCCTCGCCATCCCGCCAAATTCCCAATCGAAGCTTTTCTTCCATTTTTCGACTAATGGAATTAACAGGTCTTGCGAGATTTCCGTTTCCGTTTGTTCGGTTGTTATCTCGTTGCGGTTTTCGATTCCGGCCTGTAATTTCTCTGCATAATCGATTAATTTTTCAGGATTGGATTCGTAAAGCGCCTGCAACTGCGACAAGGTATTGATCCAGTCGTTTTTGGGAAAATAAGTTCCGCCCCAAACCGGTCGGCCATCAGGTAGCGCAACGACATTCATCGGCCAGCCACCCCGACCTGTCATGATTTGGACAGCTTTCATATATACTGCATCTATGTCAGGACGTTCTTCTCGGTCGATTTTGATCGATACGAAATGAGCATTCATGGTTTGCGCTGCGCCCTCGTCTTCAAAACTTTCGTGTTCCATGACGTGGCACCAATGGCAAGCAGAATAACCAATACTGATGATCATCAGTTTGTTTTGGGATAGGGCTTGCTGTAGCGATGCTGTATTCCAAGCTTTCCAGTGCACGGGATTGCTGGCGTGTTGCAGCAGATACGGACTCGTTTCTTTGGATAGTTCGTTCATAATTGGCATTTTTAGCCCTGATAGCAGTGGAAATCTCCCGATTGGGGCAAGTTAATTTTTAAACGGGATTTTAAAATCGGGAATTGGAACGGATAGCGGGAAATAGCTTCTGATAAAAATCCCCTCCATTGGAAACACTTTCTAATGTGGCGTAAGTCTAGGCGTTTATGGCTTCTACTGTGATATTTTCGTCTTTGAGCATGTCTTTAAGCATGTTTTCGATGCCGCTTTTTAAGGTAAATGTCGACGAGGGACAACCGCTACAGGCGCCTTGAAGAACTACTTTCACGCGTTTTTCGATAGGGTCGTAAGAATCGAAAAGAATGTTTCCGCCATCGGCAGCTACGGCCGGTTTGACATATTCTTCGAGTATATTAATGATTTGCTGCGAGGTGGTGTCGAGGTGGTCGAAATTTTCAATTTGCTGTTTTTCGATTTTTGGATTGGCAGTCAGTTGGGTTTCGTCCAAAACCATTCCGCCATTTTCGATAAAGAGTTTGATAAATGATCGAAGTTCAAGCGTGATGTCATTCCATTCATAGGCTTCATATTTGCTGACGCTAATATAATTCTCATCGATAAATATTTCTTTAACATAAGGAAAACGGAACAATTCTTTAGCCAGCGGAGAGGCTTTGGTTTCGTCTATATTTTTGAATTCTACAGCCGTTTTTGTAACCATTTTGTTGATTACAAATTTGAGCGTGGCTGGATTCGGCGTGGTTTCGCCATACACAGTAACGGGTTGTTTTTGCGATTTTAATTCCTCATCGGCAATAATAACACCGCCATTGTTTACAAAATTCTCAATTTGCTCTACAACGGCATCTTTGACATCTTCCCATGCTACAATATCGTAACGTTCGATGGCGATAAAATTTGCTGAAATGTACACCGTTTTTACAAAAGGCAAGTAAAATAACTGTTGTGCTAACGGGGAGCTTTTGGCTTCGTCTATATTTTTAAACTCGAAACTTTTGTTTTTAGTAATAAAATCGGGGAACTCGAACTTAAATATGGCTGGATTTTGAGTTTCTTTTGCGCTGATGTTAATCATGATAGGTTTATTTTTTTGCAAATTTAACAAAGATATTTTTGGCAATATGCTATATTTGAATATTAAACTTTTTTTAACAGTATCACTACGAATGAAAAAGATTATTTTTTTCGGATTGCTTTTTTTCGGAAGTGCTATGCACGCGCAATTAATGATAGACGACACGGCCAAAACTCCTGCGCAATTGGTTCGAGATGTTTTGGTGGGGCTGGGAGTAACCCCTCTAAATATTAAGTTTAACGGAACGGCTGCCAATGCCAATCAAGTCAAGGATCAAGTCGCTGAATTCAACACCAATTTTAACCAAACCAACATGGGTATTAAGCGTGGCGTTTTAATGACGACAGGGAAAGCCATGTTTGCCATGGGTCCGAATACTTCTCACAATAACTTAGGAACAGGGCAGATTTTTTCATCCTCTCCGTTTGGAGTAGATCCGGATTTACAACAATTGTCTGGAAGCTCAATTTCTAGTTCTGCAATTCTTGAATTTGATTTCTTGGCTACTGGTCTTGAAGTAAATTTTGATTTCGTTTTTGGATCAGAGGAATATGCAGGTTACGTCAATTTTATCAATGATACCTTTGGATTTTTTTTAAGTGGTCCGGGAATAACCGGACTGTACTCTAACAACGCAAAAAACATTGCGCTTGTACCTAACACTAATATACCAATATCTATCGACACGGTCAACAATGGCCCAAATAATAATGGAAGCTGCACCAATTGTGCTTATTATTTTAATAACGGACCATTCGGAATGAATCCGAACAATTCTAGCGTAGAAACGGTAGAGTATGATGGATTTACGACAGTATTGACCGCAACTTCAGCGATACAATGTGGAGAGACATACCATATTAAACTTGCAATTGGTAACGTTACTGATAATTATCTCGATTCGGGCGTATTTCTTAAGAATTTTAGAATTGATCCTTTAGTATTGGTGGATGACTTTAATTTAGCAAACAATAAGAATGTGTGCTTTGGCGAAACAGTGATTATCAATTCTGGATTAATCGTGGCGCCCAATACTTTCGAATGGCTTCATAATGGGGTGGTACTTCCGGGCGAAAATAGCGAGATCTTGTCTGTAACGACTGGAGGCACCTACAGTTTAAATGTTTATACTCCAAGTAATTGTTTGATGGCACACGATGATATAGGCATAGCCTTTTTGCCAGAAACGCCGATTGTACTTCCTGTAAATAATAATATATGCACTTTATTACCGCCACCTTATAATTTTAATATAGATCAAACCGCTGCAGTTTTAGGACCACTTGACCCTTTAGTTTATTTGGTTTCGTACTATAGTACGAATGCTAACAATGAAGCTTATAATGGAAGCTCGGTAGGACTTATACCTGACGCAGATTTAAGTAATTATATAATTAGTTCCACTGCGGCTACAATCTGGGTACGCGTGGAAAGTAGTTTATCAGGATGTATTGTTGTAAAACCTTTTACGCTGAGCGCTTCCCCTTCTCCTTCAGGGACTTTTTCTTATCCGGTAGCGGCTTACTGTACCAGCATTAATACACTTCAGACCATCACCACATCGGTCACTACAGGTGGTGTTTACAGCGCAATGCCAAGTGGTTTAAGTATTGATTCGGCAACCGGTCAAATCAATCCTAGTTTGAGTTTGCCTGGAAATTATACCGTAAATTATAATCTGGCAGCGTCGGGCAATTGTGCAGCCTTTTCGGCAGGCCCGGTGCCGATACGGATTGATCTGACTCCAATCGCTCCATTATTTACAATAGTTCAACCCAATTGTACTGTCACCAATGGTTCTATAACGATTACCTCGCCTCTGGGAGCCAACCTAGAATATAGCATAGATAATGGCGTTACTTTCCAAAGCAACCCCATTTTTGCGGCAATTACATCGGGTAGCTATAATGTTGTAGTTAGCAATGCGATATCGCAATGCACGTCGACAACGGTTATTGGAGTGATAAATCCGCTATTAGGGGTGCCAACAACGCCCACGGTAAGCATAACGTTTCAGCCTACTTGTTTTGTTCCTAGCGCGACTCTGGTGGTAACAGCTCCTATTGGGGCGAATTTGCAATATAGTATCGATGGTGGCCTGGCTTACCAAAGTAGTCCGATTTTTTCAGCTTTGGCCGCCAATACCTCCTACGGAATAAATGTAAAGGATATGGTAACGGGATGTGTTTCGACGATTACCCAAGTGGTTATTAATCCGCTTCCTTCAAATCCGTCACCAGCTTCCGGAATCATAAGCCAACCGAATTGTTTAGTTACCAGCGGGACTATAGCTATTTCTGCGCCGTTGGGAACCAACCTGGAGTATAGTGCTAATTCAGGAGCCACTTATCAATCTGGTATTTCATTTGTTGGTTTGTCACCCAATGTCTATAATATTACTGTTAAAGATATGCTTACGGGCTGTATTTCTGCGCCGAGTGCATTTGTAGTGAATGCGATTCCCGCAAACCCAGGTCAGCCAGTTGGCATTGTTTCGCAACC
Source organism: Flavobacterium sp. (assembly GCA_014378065.1). Taxonomy (GTDB): domain Bacteria; phylum Bacteroidota; class Bacteroidia; order Flavobacteriales; family Flavobacteriaceae; genus Flavobacterium. Next base: position 24,629 of record JACMOK010000069.1, on the reverse strand, counting down.
TAGTTGTATCTTAAATACGGGCAGCTTCAATGTCACTTCGCCGGTTGGTTTAAATTTAGAATACAGCAGCGATGGAGGCAATACCTACCAAAATGGCGTTTCGTTTACTGGCTTAAATGCCGCAACTTCCTACAGTGTAGTAGTTCGCAACAATTTGACCAGTTGTGTATCGATCTCTGCTGTGGTAACTATCGACCCTGTATTGCCTATTCCAGTTGCACCTACTGGAAGCACTACTTTTCAACCTACTTGTAATGCTCCGACTGGTGTGATCCAAATTACTGCTCCAATTGGAATTAATTTAGAGTACAGCATAAATGGTGGAATCACTTATCAAAGCGCTACGGTATTTTCAGGATTGGCTCCAAACGCAACCTACAACATTACAGTAAAGAATAACGTCTCAGGTTGTATTTCTTCTGCCACCACAGTCACTGTTAATGCCATTTCGTTACCACCTGCGGCTCCAACGGCTACTACTTTGATTCAGCCCACCTGCACTATTGCTACCGGTACAATTGTAATTTCATCACCACTAGGCACTTCGTTTGAGTATAGCAATGATGGAGGTACTTCTTATCAAAACAGCTTGACTTTTTCTGGATTAACACCAAACAATACCTATTCTATTACGGTTCGAGATGTTACGACGGGCTGTATTTCTCTCGCTACAGCAGTAGTGGTGAATTCAATTCCAACGAATCCAGCAGCTCCGACAGCTACAGTAACACAACCGACATGCCTTGCAGCAGCGAAAATTGTGGTTACTGCCCCTTTGGGAACCGATTTGGAATACAGCATTGACGGCGGCATATCTTATCAAAATCCGGTTTCGTTTTTGTCGGTGTTGCCGAATACGATTTACGGTATTACTGTACGAAATAGACTTACTGGTTGTATTTCGTCGGCGGCTTCTTTTGTAGTAAATCCGATTCCGACAAATCCGCCGGTTCCTTTAACGGTTGTCACTCAGCCTACTTGCGCAACAAATACAGGAAGTTTTATAGTAGCTTCGCCTTTGGGGATGATGCTAGAATATAGTGTGAATGGGGGAACAACATACCAAAGTAGTGTATCGTTTGTGGGTTTAAATGCAGCCAGCTATAATGTGATAGTTAGAAATATGGTTACGGGATGTATATCTAGCAGCAGTAGCGTGGTCATTACGCCGGCTTTGTCAGTTCCAATTGCTCCAATTGCGAGTATTACCATCGCACCAACTTGTAGTGTTCCAACGGCAACTGCAGTGGTTAGTGCTCCCTTGGGTATCAATTTTCAATACAGTAATAACAATGGCATTACTTATCAAAATAGTCCCATATTTGCGGCCTTGCTCCCCAACACAACCTACAGCCTAACGGTCAGGAATGTTGCATCGGGATGTGTCTCCCCGGCAACAACGTTTACCATCGCTGCTCTTCCTTCAAATCCTGCCGCCCCATCCGTTACAATTAGTCAACCCAACTGTTACAATCCGACAGCTACGATACAAATTATTTCACCCTTAGGAACTAATTTCGAATATAGCAGCAACAATGGAGTAACTTATCAAACAGATAGCAACTTTTCCGGAATAGCACCCAATAATAGTTACACGATTACCGCTAGAAATAACATAACTGGCTGCGTTTCTTTAGCTACTGTTGTCACAGTAAATCCCATGCCACAGAATCCGCTTCCAGCAACAGCATCGATAGTGCAACCCACTTGTGCTAATCCGTTTGGAAGTATTTCAATAACTACTCCGATTGGGACTAACACACTTTTTAGCATCGATGGTGGTCTAACTTATCAGTCGAGCCCCATATTTATTGGTTTAATACCAAATAGGATATATGACATTATGGTAAAAAATAATAGTACCGGCTGCGTTTCCAATTCGGCCTCATTTTCAATAAATTCCGCGCCCACGATACCGCCCGCGCCAGTTGTCATGGGTAGTGATGTTTGCGTTGGCGAATCGATCGCCTTAACGACAACTGCAGTGGTGGGAGCCAGCTACTTGTGGTCTGGACCAAATGGGTATACCTCGTCTGTCCAGAATCCGATCATTTTGGGGGCCAGGACCGCGATGGGTGGGAACTATAGTTTGATCATTTACTTTAATTTGGATTGTCTGAGTTTTCCGGGTGCGATTACTGTTGTGGTTCATCCGCAGCCTTTTCCGCAGTTACAAAATGGGTATGTTTGTGTAGACAGTTCTACCAATGCTGTTTTGACGCCTTATATTTTGGACTCTCATCTATCCAATACCTCGCATAGTTTTGAATGGTTTCGCATAGACAATGGAGTCAATACGCTGATTCCTTTTGAAAACCAAAGTTTTTATCCAGCAACGGCTGCCGGAGTATATGGCGTAATTGCGACAAATGCAGCTACCAACTGCGTTTCGAGCATGGTAACAGCCTCGGTAAATCTCGCGCCAACACCTGCTACAATTTCGGTTGTATCATCAGAATATTTTGCTGATAATCAAATCATTACAGTAATGGTAAGTCCTGCCGGAAACTATCAATACCAACTTGATAATGGGGCATTTCAAAGCAATTATCTTTTTAGCAATGTGGCAGCAGGGCATCATGATGTTGTGGTAAGGAGTGAGTGTGGCGAATACAAAAAAGAGATTGATCTTTTAAATTATCCGAGATATTTTACACCCAATGGCGACGGTTACAATGACACTTGGAATATTTTCGATTTGAAAGGACAAGCTAAAGCAAAAATTTATATCTTTGACCGTTTTGGAAAATTATTGAAAGAAATCACCCCTTTAGGTTTAGGCTGGGACGGAACTTTTAATCAACAAAGCCTTCCATCTTCAGACTATTGGTTCATAGTTCATTATGAAGAAAATACGATTAGTAAAATATTCAGATCCCATTTTGCATTAAAACGATAGATAAAATGAATTTCAAAAAATTATTGTTATTGGTTTTGGTTTTTACTACGCAGTTTTCATTTTCACAAGAAGGCGTAGCAGTTTATTCAGACTATTTGTCCGATAATTATTATTTATTGCATCCGTCGATGGCAGGTGCGGCCAATTGCTCTAAGTTGAGGGTTACGGCGCGCCAACAATGGTTTGGACAAAAAGATGCTCCAGCCATGCAAACCGTAAGCTTTAATGGGAGTATAGGGGAGCAGTCCGGCGCGGGTATAATCGCTTACAATGATAAAAACGGTTACCATTCTCAGAAGGGTTTTAAGCTAACTTATGCACATCACATCATGTTTTCTAGAGATAACGTCGATTTGAATCAACTGTCTTTTGGTCTAAGTGTAGGTTTGGTGCAAAGCTCATTAGACGAAACTGATTTTTTGAGATCTGGAGATTTTGATCCTATCATTGACGGTACCATTGTACAGCGAGATTCGTATTTTAATGTTGATGTTGGTATGTCTTACAACTATCTGGATTTCTATGCCCATGCAACACTTAAAAATGCAATAGAAACCCGAAGAGAAATCTATACAGAATTTGAAAACGACAATATAAGAAAGATAATCTTAAATGCGGGTTACACTTTTGGAGATGAAGACAACTTACTATGGGAACCGTCTTTCATGTTTCAACTGGTAAACCAGACGAAAGAAAAATCGGTTGATGTCAATTTGAAAGTATACAAACAGCTGGATTTTGGAAGACTCTGGGCAGGGTTGTCTTACAGAAGGAGTCTAGACGGTGCCGAATACGTTAAAAATAATGCGATACAGACACAAAAACTACAACTCATCACGCCTATTCTAGGCATAAATTATAAAGAATACATGTTTTCTTATACGTACTCAGCTGTGACGGGTGCCGTGAAGTTTGACAACGGCGGGTATCATCAAATTACCTTAGGAATGAATCTCTTTTGTAAAAAGGAGAAGTACCATTGTAAGTGTCCAGCTATTAATTAACTATAATCCCGATTTATTCGGGATCATTTTTTTATACTATGTTGATAAAATCGATAAACGGCAAAACGCCAGTTATTCCGGACGATTGCTACGTTGCAGAAAATGCCACCATTATTGGCGATGTGACCTTTGGTAATGCTTGTAGCATTTGGTTCAATGCGGTGATTAGAGGGGATGTAAATAGTATTACAATTGGCGATCGCGTCAATATTCAGGATGGTGCCGTAATTCATTGTACCTATCAAAAACACGCCACGGTAATTGGAAATAACGTTTCTATTGGTCATAATGCTATCGTTCATGGTTGTCAATTGCGAGATAATGTCTTGATCGGTATGGGCGCTATTGTCATGGACAATTGTGTGGTAGAAACCAATTCAATCATTGCGGCGGGAGCAGTTGTTACCCAAAACACGATTGTTGCATCAGGAACGATTTATGCTGGTGTGCCAGCCCGTAGAGTAAAAGACATTAATGTTTCTGATTTTAAAGGCGAAATAGAACGCATAGCTTCCAATTATGTAATGTACTCCAAGTGGTATAAATAATAGTCTCGCCTTAAAATGCACTGTATTCTATTTTATATTGGTTGTGCAATATATCCGACAGCACTTTTGTATTAGAGTTGGTATAAAAAATAGTTTCAATTTTTACGTCCTCTGAGTGAAACCCTATTTTTTCGTTTAGTATTTTTTGTGTTTGTCTTGCCACTGCCTGCCCTGAATCAATAATTTTAATATGTGGCGGTAATATCTTTTTGATTTGCGGAATCAAATATGGATAATGGCTGCACCCCAAAACCAAATAATCAATATTTGCAGCTACCATGGGGTCAAGATAGGAATGCAATAATTTTGACATTTCATTAGAATTGAGTGCACCGTTCTCAATGAGTTCTACCAGTCCAAAACCAATTTGTTCAATAACTTTGGTCTCGTGATATATCTCAACGGCTTTGTTAAAAAGTTCGCTGCTTAATGTTCCTTTAGTTGCCAATATCCCTATCGATCGTGTCTTTGAATGCAAAGCAGCTGGCTTTATTGCTGGTTCAATGCCAATAAACGGAATATGCTTGTATAAATTTCTTAGTTCTTTTATGGCATTAGTAGTAGCGGTATTGCAAGCAACGACAATTATTTTAGCATTTCTGTTCAAAAGAAAATCGGTATTTTTTGTGCTCAGGGCTATAATTTCATCTTTTGACTTTTCACCATAAGGCGCATTGATACTGTCTGCCAAGTAAATGGTTGATTCGAATGGCATTAATTCGTGAATGGCTGCCCAAATGGAGCTTCCACCTATGCCGGAATCAAATAGTCCTATGGGTTGATTATTAATCACAAACCAAATATAAAAAAAACTGCCCATTCGGGTTCATTCGAGTGGGCAGTTTTTCTATCAGAAATGATTTAATTTAAAATCCCAAATCTTTCTTGACATCAGCAGTCAAATTAGGACCATCGGCAAGAAGCAATCCTTCAGAATTTAGAACATATTGAAACCCTTTTGCTTTCCCAACTTTAGCGATTGAAACTTTCACTTTTTCCATAATTGGTTTTACGATATCGGATTCTTTCTGTTGCAGTTCTTTTTGAGCGTTGTCTCTGTAATCTACAATTCTTTTTTGCATGTCTTGCACTTCTTTCGATCTGGTTTCATTGACAGCCTCAGTTACAGTTGAGGCTTCCTGCTCATATTTTTTTAATTTATTTTGGTATTCCTCTACCATCGTTTTGTATTCTGTATCGTAGGTTGCACTTAATTTTTCCAATTGTTTTTGCGCTTCTAGCATTGCTGGCATTTTAGCCATCAGTTCACTTACATCAACATGAGCCGTTTTAGCTTGTGCATTTATAGCTTGGATGCCACCAATAGATATCAAGGCGACCATTACTAAAGTTTTGAATTGTTTCATCATTTTTAAATATTAATTAATTATTATTCTTTTCTTTTGTTTTTTCTTTGGCTTTGTCTTCTTTTTCCTTTTTAGCTGCTTCTCTATCGGACAGTACTTTTTTCTTTTTATCCTCTAACGCTTTTTTACGATCTGACAAAACTTTAGCCCTTTCGTCTGCTGTTCTCTGCTTGGCGTTAATTCGGGTGCTATCCACTGGTTTATCAGATGACGGTTTTTCGTTTGCCTGTATTAATTTTTCTTCGGGAAACTTTGCTGGCTCATCACTTACTGGTGGCAGCGTAGTTCCATTTTTCTTAGCCTCTTTCTCGGCCTGCAACTGCTTTCTCTTGGCATCGAATGCCTTTTTCTTTTCTTCTGTAGCTAACTTTCTATCGGCAACCAATTTTTCTCGGACTTGTTTCTTTTCATCCAATCTTTTTTGCCTTTCGGCTAAAGCTGGACTTTCATCTACCATATCTTCCTGGGCTTCTTTGGTAGCTTCCTCCTTGAGTTGTTTTTTACTCAATTGGTTTCTTTTAGCCGAACGCGTTATTACTCTTATAACCTGGTCGCTGATGTCATAGCGTTTGGCTGCGAAAAGCATGGTCAAATCAGAGGTCTTATTAAAAACAAAATCATATTTTTTTGCTTCAGAGATATCCTGAACAGCAGTAAAAACTTGGTCTTGTATGGGCTGGGCTAACACTGCTTTTTGAATGGATAAATCGCCGGTGGGGCCGAATCTTTTTTGTTGGTAATCCAACAACGCTGTTTCTTGAAAGGTGATTTCTTCTTCTCTTTCCTCTAACAACTCTTTGGTAAGCAATACCCGTTCGGTTTTAAGAAGTTCTTTGAGCTTTGTAATTTCATTCTTTTTGACTTCAATTTCTTGCTTCCATTTTTGTGCTTTTTGCTCGAGTTGATTTTTGGCTTCGGTATAATCGGGAACATTTTGTAAAATATACTCCATGTCTATGTAACCAACTTTAACTCCTCGTGATTGTGCGTGAACCGCCGATGAAACAGTTAAAATGAAAAGCAGAAATAAAAAATGTTTTTTCATAACTTGAATTTTTATTACTAAATACCGTGCCAAATATAGTAAATTTTAAAATTGTTGACCAATTATAAAATGGGTTTCCATTCCGTTTGCTTTGGCTTGTCCAGTTAAAGGATCAAATCCGTAACCAAAGTCGATTCCTAATAACCCGAAGGCGGGCATAAAAATTCGAAGCCCGACACCCGCAGAACGTTTCAACACAAATGGGTTGTAAGTTTTAAAAGTATCATAAGAAGCGCCGCCTTCAAGAAAGCCCAAAATATATATAGAAGCTGCAGATTTTAAAGTAATTGGATAACGCATCTCTAATGAAAACTTATTATAGATGGCCCCACCGTCGCTTGAAGACAGCGCATTGTCTGGATAACCTCTTAACTGAATGGTTTCCCTTCCGTCTTGCGCAAAATTTGCCAAACCACTTCCTCCAACATAAAATCTTTCAAAAGGAACCAACTTTCTTGAACTGTCATACTGTCCTAAATAACCAAATTCTGCTAGGGAACGCAACACTAATTTACCATAAATTTTGGTAAACCAATCGGCTTTAAATTTAATTTTGTAATATTCGAGCCATTTAAATTCTTTTTGATCAATTTTTCCTTGGTCTGCAGCAGCATCTTGATAAGTATCTGCTTTGTTACCGCTCTCGTTTATGTAGGCTCCGGGCTGAATGTCGGCTCCATTTGCCCCTATAATAGGACTTGAAGTTTCATTTTGTCGCTTGTAGGCTTCTAGTTTTCCTAGATTAGCGTAATCTATATTATTGAAGAGAGAATACGGAATCGTAAATTTTCCAGTTACACTGAATTCAGAGCCATAAGTTGGAAAAATCGGATTGATTCCTTTGTTGTTCCTACTCAACCCAATGGTGTAAGACAGATTTCTAGATGATCCATTGCTGAAGGTTCGGAACAAGCCGCTGTTAAAATTATTCAAATTATAATATAAAAATCCGACAGATTGCGACAATACAAAATAATCATCAGGCACCGATAATCGTTTGGCTAAACCTACCGATAATGAAATAATATTAAAACTCTGGCTTTTGTCAGCACCGCCACCAAATTGGTTCTGCGCGTATTGCTTACTGTAGGCAAACGAGCTGCTAAACTGTACTGGTTTCTTACCGCCAAACCATGGTTCAGAAAACGAAACGCTGTAGGTTTGAAAGTAGGTGCTTCCTTGTAAACGAAGTGAAACCTTTTGACCATCACCCATTGGCAGCGGTTTGTAGGCGTCTTTATTAAAAATATTCCTGACTGAAAAATTATTGAATGATAATCCTAAAGTTCCAATAAACCCGCCGCCGCCGTAGCCTCCTTGCAGTTCTATCTGACTGGAGCCTTTTTCTACTAAATTATATTCAATGTCTACCGTGCCCGCTGCGGCATCTACATTTCGGAATTCAGGCTTGATGGCTTCTGGATCAAAAAATCCCAATTGACCAATTTCACGAATCGTCCTCACCAACTCTTCTTTGCTATATTTTTGACCTGGTTTGGTTCGCAGTTCCCTGTAAATCACCTTATCATTTGTTTTGTCATTTCCTACTACTGAAATTTTGTTAAAGTACGCCAGCGGCCCTTCAACAACTCTAATTTCAAAATCGATTGTATCATTGGCTGTTTTTACTTCTACCGCATTGATGTTAGAAAATAGATAGCCGCTATTTTGATATAAATTGGTGATGTCTTCTCCATCGGGTTTTGACTTGTCGGCGATTCTTTTTTCTAATAACACGCCATTGTATACATCTCCTTTTTTAATGCCCAACATTCGGCTCAACCCCTGATCGGTATAAATGGTATTGCCAATAAATTTAATATTACCGAAATAATATTTCTGTCCCTCTTCCAAATTGATTTTGATTACAAGGTCTTTTTTATTCTTATCAAATGCGACGGTATCAGAAACCACGCGAGCATCACGATACCCTTTTTCCTTATACTTATCGATGATTTTGGTCAAATCTTCTTTGTACTTGTCCTTAATATATTTAGAAGCCTTAAACACCCGAAGGAATTTTTTTTGTTTGGTGTTTTTCATTGCGGCACGAAGTTGTGCATCTGTGTATTTTTCGTTGCCTTCAAAAACAATATGTTTTACTTTTATCTTGTTGCCTTTGTATATGCTGACCAGCATTTTTACTTCATTTCCACTAATTGTATCGGGAATCGTAGTGATGGTGACCTTGGTGTTGTAGAAACCGTCTTTTTTGTATTTGTTTTCAATATAATTTTTAGTGGTCGTAATCAAATTTTCATTGACGATTTTGCCTTTTGTTAAGCCGTTGTCCTTGATAAGACCTTCAGTTTTGCCTTTTTTGACTCCAACAAATTTGACTTCGCTTAATTTTGGTAATTCATTAATATTTAATTCGAGGTAAATACTGTCGCCGGCAATCTTAGTGATATAAAAATCAATTTCGCTAAAAAGCCCTAGTTTGCCTAATTTTTTGATGGCGTTGCTGATCTCTTCTCCCGGAACTGTGATGTCTTGCCCTTTTTCAAGCCCGGCAAATGTAATGACAGTTTGTTTGTTGTAGCTTATCTTTCCGGTTACATCAACATCGGCTAAGATGTATTTGGTACCTTGATCAAACGGAACTTTATCTTGGGCTTTTAATTGGGAAATACTTCCAAAAATCAATAGGGTAAGGACCAGTTTTATGCTTCTCTGTAACACTAAAAAATTATTTAATTTGTTCACTTGTTTTTCCAAATCTACGTTCTCTTTTTTGATAACTAATAATAGCCTCATACAAATCTTCTTCTTTAAAGTCAGGCCACAACACAGCCGTAAAATACAATTCCGCATAGGCTATTTGCCACAACAAAAAATTACTAATCCTATGCTCACCGCTGGTTCTTATTAATAAATCTACGTCTGGTAAATTTCGCGTGTAAAGATGCTGATTAATAATTGATTCGTCAATAGCGTCAATTGAAATTATATTATTTTTAACTTTATCGCTAATACTTTTAACGGCACTGATAATTTCTTCCCTAGAACCATAGCTTAAGGCCAGTGTCAGCGTCATTCGCGTGTTGTGTTTGGTTCTATCAATAACATCCTCCAATTGTTTTTGTGCCGATTTTGGAAGCAAATCCAGATTGCCAATAGAATGCAATCGGATATCATTGTCAGTTAAGGTTTTAAGTTCGTTTTTTAAGGAATTGATCAGCAATTTCATTAAAATATCCACTTCTAATTTGGGCCTATTCCAATTCTCGGTAGAAAAAGCGTACAGCGTTAGATTCTGAATACCCAATTTGGCAGCGCTCTCTACAACTAAACGTACCGATTTTGTGCCGTTTTCGTGGCCAAGCGCTCTCAACAGACCTTTTTGTTTTGCCCACCGACCGTTACCGTCCATAATAATGGCCAGGTGTTTGGGTAAATTGTCTTTGTTAATCTTCGCTATCAGGTTCATTTTGTTAGTCTGCGCAAAAGCAGGGTTTATTGCCAAAAGTGTAAGTTAAAGTAAAGCCAGTAAAAACATACCAGTCATTACTTTTAGTATTTCCAAATTTCAATGCGGTTAATCTTTTATCATAAGGATTGCTGCCGTCCAGATCGTCATGAAGCGCAAACCGAACGCCAGATTCCACCCCCAAGATCAAATGGTCCATCAACCTGCCTTTGATGCCTAGTACAATTGGAATAGCTAATGATCCGTGCGCTTTTCCTTTTTTTAGCTCGCCATCTGTAAAATACAAACCGTCATAACGCAAATAACTTAAACCTGAATAAAGGTATGGCGTAACTTTAGGCTTCGAATCATGCAAATCAAAATTAAAAAAATCAAATTCTAGCCCTGCCGAAATTTCCTGTAAGGTATTTGCAAAACTGTAGTTTCTTAACTTTCTTGACGCAGCAGTAGCCTTTTTATCGTTTCCAGTTATCTTCGATTGCATGAAGGAAATCCGCCAAGAGTGTCTTGGGCTTTTATTCCATTTATACAATAATCCGAAAGCTGGCTCATTGGGCGCAATGTAATCCATCTTTCCTATATCTCCTATATAATTGCTTCCGCCTAGAAACACGCCAATTTCATGAATCTGCGCATTTGATGAGGTGACCCCAAAAATTAGAAAAAATAAGCCAAAAAATCTATTCATTAAATTAAAAATAGCGTGCAAATATAATAATTATGAGTACTAATCGGTCATCAAATTAGTATTTCTGTTAAATTATATCTGGCAGTTAATAAAATTTCTGATCCTGTAAAAGAATTAGGTAGGAAACGGCAATTATTTGTCTTGTAGTATAAAAGCTTTGTAAATTGTGTCAATTTCTTTTGTCTTCACCCCAAAGTAGTTTGTTGCGCAGTGTTTTGAGAAAAGTTTCTCCTGGAATTTCCACCATATTGATTTTAAAAGGCGTCTTTTTGATTACCAATACCGATTCATTTTTAACCGAAGCAATTCTGGAATCGAGCGAAATAAGATAGTTTTCTTCTCTTCCAGAAACTTTCAGTCGGATCTCCGTTTTGTCAGGAATAACCAGAGGACGGGCGTTTAAATTGTGCGGAGCAATCGGCGTAATAACCAAACTCTTTACATCAGGAGTCAAAATCGGACCGCCACAACTCATCGAATAACCAGTTGATCCGGTTGGAGTTGCGATAATCAAACCATCGGCCCAGTAAGAATTTAAAAACTCATCGTTGAGATAGGTGTCAATGGTAATCATCGAGGTTGTATCTTTTCGGCTGACGGAAATTTCATTCATAGCAAAATTGAGGTCTTGTATTTCAGCGTTTTTCGGCGTACAACTCAATGACAATAACGTTCTTGGTGAAATTGTATATTTTTTTGCAATTACAAATTGTAAAAAGTTTTCAATATTTTCCTTTTGTACCGAAGCTAAAAAACCCAGTCTTCCGGCATTCACTCCAAGTATCGGGATTCCGGAATTACGCACTAAGGTCGCCGCCCGCAATATCGTCCCATCTCCGCCAATACTAATCAACATATCAAAACTCGAATTCAGTTGACTATGCGAGTGGAATGTGCTGTATTCTTTTTGAACGATTTTTTTCTCGTATAACATTTCTAAAAAATTGGCTTCGATCACCATTTCTACGCCATTCTTATTGAAAAACACGAAGATATCCCTAATGATGGGCTCGGTGCTATTTTGATAATACTGTCCGTAGATCGCTACTTTCATTAAATATTAAGGTATTTATCCAGATAATCCGAACGTTCTTTGAGGTTGTTGATATAATTGTCTTGCTGGTGTTCCGAAATAATTTCATAATTATAGCGGCGGAAAGTTTGAATAATATCATTCATTGCTCCCAAACTAATTTTAATCGTAATTTGAACACTCTCCACATCGGCTTCCGAGATAAACAATCCCAAAAGTCTGCCATTGTTGCTTTCAACGATTTGCGTAATCTGACTCATTGCGTAGTCTATGACCGCTTTCTTCACCACTATGATACCGCCGGGTTCTTTAAGGAATGGAGTTTCGTGAAAAAACTTCATGATATCCTCAAGTTCATAATAGCCTATATATTGGTTGGTGTGATCGAGAACCGGAACAATATTGGTATGGTTTTTAGCAAATACTTCAAGTACATCCAACCAAAGATCATTCGATCTGACAAAAAATCCTTCGAGCGTATATCGGTAATCCATTACGTTTTTATCGGCATCAAAAGTTTCAATATCCTCCGAAGCCATACAGCCTAAATACACTCCTTCTTCGATCACCGGAAAGTGCGAAAAAGCCAATTCAAAGAAAAAATCCTGCACCACTGCAATCGTATCATTGCTGTTGATCGGTTTAAAATCGGTGTTGATATAGTTTTTAATTTCAGTCATAAAGGTGGGCGCAATAGGTCTTGCAAAATAATCAAAATTATGCAAGACCTCCTAGTTTAACTTCGTATTTTTGTATAAAGATTAAAACCAAATCTTTTTTCAATTCGATATCCTATGACAAAGTTAAGCGTAAATATTAACAAAATTGCCACTTTGAGAAATGCCCGCGGCGGAAATGTTCCTGACTTGCTTAAAGTGGCAGCCGATATTCAGCAATTTGGCGCCCACGGCATCACAATTCATCCTCGACCCGACGAACGCCACATTAGGTATGAGGACGCGCGCAGCCTGAAGGCAGTTGTTTACACTGAATATAATATAGAGGGCAATCCCGAAAGAAGTTTTGTCGATTTGGTGCTTCAGATCAAACCCACGCAGGTTACCTTAGTGCCCGATGCCATCAGTGCACTCACCTCCAATGCGGGATGGGATACGGTGCAGCACCAGTCTTTTTTAAAAGAAGTCATTCAAGAATTTCAGCGCAACAACATTCGGACCTCCATCTTTGTTGATCCCAATTCAAAAATGATTGATGGTGCGAAAGCCACCGGAACTGATCGTATCGAATTATACACTGAAGCCTTTGCACACCAGTACAGTCTCGGAAACCCATCGGGTATCTCGCCTTACATCCTTGCGGCGGAACACGCCAATGCCTTACATTTGGGCATCAACGCTGGACACGATCTGAGCCTGGATAACATCGAGTTTTTCCAGCAGAATATTCCGGGTTTACTCGAAGTTTCAATTGGTCATGCCCTGATTGCTGAAGCCTTGTACCTCGGACTCGACAATGTGGTTAACATGTACCTTCAGAAATTAAAATAATCGGGGCGTGCCCCTATGGGTCGGGCTGTACGTTTCAATGCCCGATCCACCAAAAGCAAACTTAAAAAAAAATAGGGTACAATCGGGCGATTTCCACTGCCATCCCTCACGCAAACCAACAAGCCGCAACGACCATCAAAATGACACTTTACTCCAAAATAGAAGGGCACGGCCAACCTTTATTAATACTCCACGGATTCTTGGGCATGTCCGACAATTGGAAAACCCTCGCGAACCACTACGCCTCCGATGGATTTCAAGTCCACGCCCTTGATCTCCGCAACCACGGACGCAGTTTTCATTCCGAAATTTTCAATTACGACGCCATGGTCCAAGATATCTTGGATTATTGTCTCGACCAGCAACTCGAAACGATTTCCATCATCGGACATTCGATGGGCGGCAAACTGGCGATGCTTTATGCAGTCCAGCATCCTAACAGAGTAAATAAATTGATTGTTGCCGATATCGGTACCAAATATTATCCCCCGCACCACACCGAAATTCTTGACGGTTTGAATGCCATTGATTTTTCAAATAAACCAGAACGAAGTGATATCGATGGCATTTTAAAAAACAGCATCCCAGATATTGGAACCCGACAGTTTCTGATGAAAAGTTTGTATTGGCAAACACCCGGACAATTGGCCTTTCGTTTTAATCTGGCGGCATTCAACCAACAAATAGAGAATATCGGAATGGCGCTCCCGGCGAATGCATCGTTCGATAAACCTACCTTATTTGTTCGCGGCGGAAACTCTAATTATGTCACAGACGAAGATGTTGCGGGCATTCGACTGCATTTTCCCAATGCAATATTTGAGACCATTTCCAATGTAGGCCATTGGCTTCATGCTGAAAACCCGACGCGGTTTTATGAAATTACAAGTTCATTTTTGAAAAGTTAAAGCGGCACTAAAAAATTGACTACTTTTAGTAAAATTAAAAATTAAAAAGATGAATATAATCCTCAGAATTTTAGTCACCGCTTTTCTAGTAATTGTTATAGCGCATTTTATGCCCGGCGTTACGGTGGCCAGTTTTACTACTTCAATTATTGTTGCGATCGTTTTGGCTTTGCTGAATCTTTTTATAAAACCAATATTGGTACTATTGACTTTGCCCGTGACGATCCTGACTTTAGGGTTGTTTTTACTGGTAATCAACGCGCTGATAATTTTATTGTGTACCAAAATCGTCGGCGGATTTGCTGTTGACGGTATATTGACGGCGCTGTTTTTTAGTATTATTCTCTCGATATTGCAGTCGGTAATGTTTTCTCTAACCGGCGGAAATAAATAATACAATCACAAAATCTTAAAAGCTTGGTGGGGTTGCAAAAATGTATTAATTTTGCCACCCAAATTTAGGATGTAAATTAAAGAAGCAATGGATATTAAAAGAGTAGCAATTGACGCAGTAAATGAAGTAATTGTCATGACCGTCACCCCAATGGATTACAAAGGTCAGGTACAAAAAAGAATAAACGAAAAAATGCCCTTGGCTACCGTTAAAGGATTTAGAAAAGGAGCTGTACCGAAAGACCTTGTGGAAAAGCAATATGGCAAAGGCATCAAAATCGAAGAAATAAATAAAGTAATCGAATTGGCTTTAAGCAGGTATTTGCAATCGGAAAGACTAAATATGTTGGGTTCACCACTTCCCAAAATCAATGGAAATTTTTCATGGGATGATGCCGAGTTGGTTTTTGAATATGAAATTGGTTTGGCACCAGAATTTGAACTAAATCTTGAGGCCGAAAACGACATCGTAAAATATGTAGTTAAAGCAGACACCAAATTAATAGAGGAGCAAGTGCAACGTATTCAAAAACAATTTGGCAAAGCCATTCCACATACTGTTGTGGCAGAAAATTGTGATGTAACCGGCACTTTTATCAACGAAGAGAAAGGCATTAATGCTAAGGCGACGTTGTCACTAACCATATTTAAAGACCGCAAAACTGCCGAACTTTTTCTGGGAAAAAAGGTAGACGATGTGGTGACTGTTAATACCCAAGGATTGTTTGAGGACGACCACCAGTTGATGGACGTGATGAAAATAGGCCATGATGACGTGCATGAATTAGCAGTTGAGGTGGCGTTTACTATAGAAGCCATCAACGGAACTGAGTTGGCTGAATTAAATCAAGAATTGTTTGATAAATTGTTTGGAGAAGGAAAAATTGCTTCTTTGGACGAATTGAAAGCAAAAATTAAAATGGATGCCGAAAACCAATTCGCGCAGCAATCTGATCAAAAGTTATTAGCGGATGTCACCAATTTTTTAATCGACAATACGAAATTTGAACTGCCTTCTGAATTTCTAAAAAAGTGGTTGCAAACGGTGGGAGACAAAAAACTATCGCCAGCCGAAGCCGAAGCCGAATATGCGAGATCGGAAAAGGGATTGCGTTTTCAACTTATAGAAGGAAAAGCATTGGCACAAAGCAACATCCAAATTAATTTCGAAGATTTAAAAGCATTTACTACAAATGCCATCCGCCAGCAAATGGCACAATACGGACAAACAAATCCTACAGACCAAGAAGTGGAAAGTATTGTCGCTAGAGTTTTGTCGAATCAGGATGAGGTCAGACGGATGTCTGAACAGGTCGCCAGCGACAAAATGTTACAGCTTTTTAAAGAAAAAGCAAACGCAAAAACGAAAGAAGTTTCTTACCAAGAATTTATTGCCGCTTCTTACGGCGAATAGATTTAAAAATAATGACTATATTTGAGCGTCAAAATTTGGGTTTTGACGCTCAATTTGTTTCAAAAAAAGCTATAAAAAAGATATATTACTATGAATTACGGTAAAGAGTTTAAAAAATTTGCTACAAAACATCATGGTGTAAACAACTTGTACTACGACAAGCTTGTCAATGCAATGACACCAACAGGAATGACCCCTTACATCATCGAAGAACGCCAACTCAATATCTCGCAACTCGATGTATTTTCACGTCTAATGATGGACAGAATTATTTTTCTAGGAACCGGAATTGACGATCAAATTGCCAACATTGTTCAGGCCCAATTGCTCTTCTTGGAAAGTGCAGATGCTTCTAAAGATATTCAGATTTATCTAAATTCGCCAGGCGGAAGCGTTTATGCCGGATTGGGTATTTACGACACCATGCAATATATCAAGCCAGATGTAGCAACGATTTGTACCGGAATGGCGGCCTCTATGGGTGCTGTTTTATTGTGTGCCGGTGCCGCTGGAAAACGTTCTGCCCTGCCGCACTCCCGAGTGATGATTCACCAGCCTTCAGGAGGAGCGCAAGGTGTAGCGACAGATATGGAAATCAACCTACGCGAAATGTTAAAGCTAAAAGATGAGTTGTACCAAATTATTTCGAAACATTCTGGGCAAACATTTGAAAGAGTGCATAAAGACAGTGAACGTGATTATTGGATGATTGCTGATGAAGCCAAAGATTACGGAATGATCGATGAGGTTTTAAGAAGAAGCTAAAAATAGGATTTCAGGACTGTTATATTAGTCTATTTTTAACTAATTAGCGAATAGCTCAATCCTCAACTCTCAAATCTAAATAAAAATGGCAAAAGAAATATTAGATTGTTCATTCTGTGGAAGAAAAAAACCAGAAACCAATCTATTAATTGCGGGAATCAATGCCCACATTTGTGATAAATGCATTGAACAGGCGCATGGGATCGTTTTGGAAGAACTTAAAACGAATGGGAATTCCAAACTAGTGGTAGACTTGGTGTTAAAAAAACCAAAAGAAATTAGGGCCTTTTTAGACCAGTACGTTATTGGGCAGGATCAAACCAAAAAAGTCATGGCCGTTGCAGTTTATAACCATTACAAACGCTTGATGCAGCAGCAACTCAATGATGATGTCGAAATTGAAAAAAGCAACATCATTATGGTAGGTCAAACCGGAACCGGCAAAACTTTAGTAGCCAAAACCATTGCTAGAATGCTCGACGTTCCTTTGGCCATTGTAGATGCCACTGTTTTAACAGAAGCGGGATATGTTGGCGAAGATGTCGAAAGCATATTGACAAGACTCTTACAAGCGGCAGACTATGACGTTACCAAGGCTGAAAGAGGAATTGTGTTCATTGACGAGATAGACAAAATTGCTCGTAAAAGCGATAATCCCTCCATCACTCGTGACGTATCTGGCGAAGGGGTGCAACAAGCGTTGTTAAAATTGTTGGAAGGTACAGTAGTGAATGTTCCGCCAAAAGGAGGACGAAAACATCCAGACCAAAAATTTGTTGAAGTCAATACCAAAGATATTTTATTTATAGCGGGAGGAGCCTTCGACGGCATCGAACGAATAATTTCTAAGCGTCTCAACCGTCAAGCGGTGGGTTACAGCACTTCTAAAAATGCAGATAATATTGATAAAGACAATTTATTGCAATACATCATACCAAAAGATATCAAAGATTTTGGATTGATTCCTGAAATCATTGGCCGTCTTCCGGTGCTAACCCATATGGATCCGTTGGATAGAGAAACATTGAGAGCGATTCTGACGGAACCTAAAAACGCATTAATCAAACAATATCAAAAACTATTCGCTATGGATGGTGTGGATTTCAACATTACTGAGGAAGCGTTGGACTTTATTGTTGAAAAAGCCCTTGAATATAAACTTGGCGCCCGAGGGTTGCGATCTTTATGTGAAGCAATTCTTACCGATGCGATGTATGACTTACCGAGTTCAGATGAAAAAATATTGCGTATTGATAGAGATTATGCACAAGACACCTTAAGTAAAAACTTACTAAAGAGACTGGAAATTGCATCGTAAATTGGTTAGATAACTAATAAAGTCTCATCGGTTTAATACCAAACGCGACTTCTTTCTCGTGGAACTTAATTTGTATTTGAGATGACTTTTTTGTTTTGAACAAAGACAAATAAAAGTATTATTGTCTATTCTCGATAAATCTCATGCTCTAATAAGGCACTAACACGAATACCCTCAGGATTTCCTATCAAGTTTAGTAGTTTCAGCAGCAGTATTGCAAATTCCCCTAGCTCCACAACTCATTCGGTGCGGGCCACAGGCATTTAAAGAAATCAAAGCGATAATAAATAAAATTATTAATCTCATAAATTAATGGGTAATGCCGACGTGCATATTTTTTAGTTGTTCGAGATAGTGCCGTTCGTTGGATAGCCTCGGGACTTTATGTTGGCCGCCCAACTTATTTTGTTCTTTTAACCAATCATAAAACAAATTTGGTCGCGCAATATTTAAAACTAACGGATTTAAAGTGGTGTTATTGTATCGTTTGGCTTCATAATCAGAATTCAAAGATTGTAAAGTGTCGTCCAGAATCTTTTGGAATATCACAGGATTTTCAGGTTTCTTCTTGAATTCGACAATCCATTCATGCCCACCTTTTTCTTTATCTTTCATAAAAATTGGTGCTACCGTATAATCTACAATTTCGGTTTTGGTCATTTGGCACGTATGGGCAATAGCACGATCTGCGTTTTCAACCATAAGTTCTTCCCCAAAAACATTAATGTGGTGCTTGGTTCGGCCGGTTACCCGAATGCGATACGGTTCCAGTGATGTAAATCGGAGTGTATCACCAACCAAATAGCGCCACAAGCCGGCGTTTGTTGTAATGACTACCGCGTAGTTTTTATGCAATTCTACTTCTGATAGTCGAATGGCTTTTTCTTCGGGAGTTCCAAAAATATCCATTGGTATAAATTCGTAAAAGATGCCATAGTCTAGCATTAACAATAAATCATTTGAATTGTTCAAATCTTGAATAGCGAAAAATCCTTCAGAGGCATTGTAAATTTCGTAGTATTTAAAATCATGACCCTTCAGTATTTTTTGATATTGTTCGCGATACGGATCAAAACTCACCCCGCCGTGAAAATAAACCTCTAAATTGGGCCAGATCTCAAACAAATTTTCCTTTCCTGTTTCTTCTAAAATCTTATTCATTAAGACTAGCATCCACGATGGAACACCTGCAAAACTGGTCACGTTTTCGTTTCTAGATTCATTAATGATTGCCTGAATTTTGCTCTCCCATTCGCTCATCAATGACACTTTGTTGCTCGGGGTACTGCTAAATTCAGCCCAAATCGGCATGTTTTCAATTAAAATGGCAGACAAGTCTCCAAAAAAGGTGTTGTTGTTTTCGTAAATCTGTGAACTTCCACCCAAACGCAGACTTTTCCCAATAAACAATTCAGAATCTTCATTATTGTTTAAGTACAGGCAAAGCAAATCTTTACTTCCCTTGTAGTGGCAATCTTCTAAAGCTTCATTGCTGACTGGAATAAATTTACTTTTGGCATTGGTGGTTCCGCTTGATTTGGCAAACCATTTTACCGGTGTAGGCCAGAAAATATTTTGCTCGCCCTGACGCGTTTTTTCGATAAGTGGCTCTAAATCTTCGTAGGTAGATATCGGAACCCGCTCTGTAAAAGTTTGATAGGATTTGATTGAAAAGTAATCGTAGTTTTTGCCAATGACCGTATTTTCTGCCGAACGAATCAGATTCATCAGCAACTCTTCTTGTACTTCATTTGGATACTTTAAAAACAACTCCATTTGATGAATGCGTTGTTTTAAAACCCAAGAAGCAATAGAATTTATAATTGGTAAGGGCATGTTCTATTGGTTTTAGATTTTAGAGTTGAATTTGGAAATGTCGATTCCAAATTCATAACTTTACGACCATACCAAAAATAGTAAAAAAATCAAGAAATCCTATAGAATCGAATGACTTATCAAGGTGTTCTTACCAAAATGCAAACCGAATTGGGAAATCCGATCCAGTATTATTTGGTTTTTGAAAATGATTTCCTTAATTTAAACCAACTTCTTAACAAAGAAATTTCCCTTCATTTTGATGGATATCAATGTTTAAATTGTTACAAAAAAAAGAAAATTTACCGCCAAGGATTTTGCTATGATTGTTTTTATTCTAGTCCATCAGTGGGAGATTGGATTATGAAACCCGAATTGAGTACTGCGCACTTGGGTGTCGCCGATCGGGATTTAGTATATGAATCTAAAGTGCAATTACAGCCGCACCTTGTTTACCTGGCTTTATCGAGTGAAGTTAAAGTGGGCGTCACCAGAAAAACGCAAATGCCAACGCGTTGGATCGACCAAGGTGCTGAAAAAGCTTTGGTAGTAGTAGAAGTTCCCAATCGTTACTTGGCCGGAATCACCGAGGTCCTTTTAAAAAGTCATTATTCTGATAAAACCAATTGGCGTAAAATGTTGACTAATGAAATTGTCTTTGCTGATTTAATAGAACACAAATTAAAACTGCAACAACTTTTACCCGATGAAGTACAAGAATTTTTCTATCAAGGCGCTACCGACGTCTATGAAATGAAATATCCCGTTTTATCTTATCCAAAAAAAGTGAAGAGTTTAAGTTTAGAAAACACTCCCCATTTTAATGGAAAACTGATCGGAATCAAAGGACAATACTTAATTTTTGCAGACGGCACTGTTTTTAATGTGCGAAGTCACGAGGGCTACGTCGTGCGTATGGAGTTGTAAAAAACCCATATTTAGCATCTTTGGAGAATAGAAAAGTTATTATTTCTTCTTATTAAATAAGCCATTTAACAAATCTCCAGCCTTGGTTTTGAGATCCTCTTTTACAGGCGTTTTGGGTTTGGTTGTATCTTTTTTCGTTCCGCCGTTCAAAATATTTCCTAGAGCAGATGTTCCTTGTTGAATCAATTTTTCCTTTTGCTGATTGACCAACTGGTTGGCCAAATTAGTCACCGCACTTTTCATATCGGTGGTTATTTTCGGACTTTTAAAATTTCCAGTAATCACTGCGTTGATGGGTACGTTTTGCAACTTGTTGGCCTCGGCCGGTGTTAATTTAGCAATCAGTTTATTGGCTTCGGTTCCCAGATATTTTGCTGGTACATCAAACTTAAGGTTGTAATTCATGCTTTGGTCAAAACCATGTTGCCCTCCAACATTGACTTTAATATCCTGGTATTTTATATCAAAGGGCTTTAAATTTACTTTTCCGTCTTTAAAAGTCAACGCGGTTTTTAAATCGTTTAAGTTTAGTTTTTTCAAATCGATGAATTTGATATTGTCAGATAAAGTAGTCAAGAGTTCCGAGTTGCTCGGACTTATGGTTGTTGATAGTAATTGACCGATAAGATCGCCGGACAAACTGGCCAAATTTGGCGTCATTTCTGTAGCATCTAAATTTCCGGATACTTTAATTGTAGAATTCAATTTTCCATTAATCACGCCAGCAATCGGCGCAATTTTCTTTAACATCTCCAATTGGGTAAAAGTTTGCTGAATGTCTACTTCGCTTAGTCCTAAATTCATATTAAAAACTGGCGATTTGCCTTTGGTCGACACGTCGCCATTCGCCGCAATTTGCCCTCCAAAGATCGAAGATTTGACATTGACTAAGGTTACTTTTTGGTCTTTAATGATGATTTTTCCCGATACATTCTTCATCGTCAGATTGTCATATAAGACGGTATTGGCGCGTGCCGTCAATGAACAATTCAGAAAGGCCGGAATTTTGACTGCCTCTTTTGGCTTTTCGTTGGCTTTAGGCGGAACCGTTGTCATAAAATCGGATACGGCAAACTGATTTGATTGCATGTTAAAATTGCCTTTCAGTTCCTGATTTTTAAACATAAAACCATAAAAATTCTCAAGAACACCATCCACTTTCATATCGGTTTTTCCAGTTGTCAAATCTAATTCCTGAAGGTTAATGCGGGTGTTGGTAAACTGAAGGATGGCCTTATTAATATTCGTGGTTTTGTTGGTATCGTCAACATATTTAAAACCGGTTAAGGTCATATCTCCAGAATTCTGCATGTTTTCATATTGGTTGGTTTCTACAGATTTCATGTCAAATTTAGTATTTACATCGGCATTTAAAACTCCGGATAGCGGCACCTTTAACTTTATCGGATAGGCATGTGAAACATTTGACAAATTAATTATACCTTTCAATTGCGCATCGACTAAAGGATTTTCTGAAATATTCTTTATTGTAGCCTTTGCATTAAAAATATCCTGGTCAATTCGAAAAGACAGCTTATCGAGATTGATATAGGTGTCATTCATTAAACCCGTTTCGTTGATGATTTTGGTGTCAATTACGATGCTTTGAACCGATTTTGGAAGATTTGCATATTGGAATGAAGCATTGTTTGATCCGATGGCGACGTTGAATTTAGGTACGCTTTTATCGCCGTACAATCCTTTAGCAAACCCGGAAATGGTAAAATCTCCCGTAGTTTTCACGTCTTTTAAACTTCCGGCATACGCTGCTGGAATTAATCCTAAAAAATTCTGAAAACTCGAAGTTGGCGTTTTAAATTTTAAATCGTATTCCTGCCCTGCTTCCACCAGCTGAATGAAACCGTCAAATTCTAATGGCAGCAAATTGATTAATGCTTTGTTTTCTTTAAAAGTATATTTGCTTTTGTCAAGATCAATTCCCAAGACCGCATCCAAAGTCAATGGCACCCGATTCATGTAATTCACTTTATCCATAAATAGCGAAATCTTTGCGGTCGACTTTGTCACAAGATCCAATTTTGAAGCTGCAAAATCTCCGGTACCCGAATGGTTAATGCTGTCAATAATCATTTTAATTTTAGCACTTTCATCAAAATATTTGAATTTTAGATTGGTTACGTTGTATTCTTTTATTTTAAGTGAAAGCGGATTGCTCTTTCCATCATTTTTGCTATTATTTTTTAAGGCGATATCAAAATTACCCACGCCCTCTTTATTGAAAATAATGTTGATCAAACCATTTTGACTCGACACCGCCTCAACAATCATAGGCTCCTCTTTGGCTTTAAACAATTCTTTGATGGACATTTTAAGATTCACTTCGCCCAACGAAATTAAAGTATCTCCCAGAAATGGCGCTTTATTGATGATCAATAGTCGGCTGACCGTTACGTTCGCTTGCGGAAAACTTTTGAACAAACTCAAATCGGCATCTGCAAAGGAAACGCTAGCGTCTACTTTTTCGTTGATGGCCTTAGCAATTTTGGCTTTAATCTGATCCTTAAAAAAATAAGGAATAGCAAACGCTGAAATTACTGCGAGCAAAAGCAAGATGCCAATAATTTTTAGTACAGTCTTAATCATGATAAAAAATTTAAGATGAATTTATGTGGTCAATGCGGGTTAAATACTTTTTTAATTGATGTTGAATTCAAAGGGTAAACTTGCCTGAATGCCTTTTCTGGATTGTACTTTACGGATTTGTTCAATGACTTTATAATTTTCTTCCCCAACTTCTTCCCGAATCATATTTTCTTTGGTTTTTAAAAAAGGAATTCCCAAATTGCCCAGCAAGTCTTGAATGTTTTTTTCGTAGGTAGGGAAATTTTGGGTTTTGTATTCTTTAGATTTAACCAAAGCGGCCGCATATTTTAAAGCATCATCGAGACCTCCAATTTTATCAACCAGTCCAATTTTTAAAGCTTCCGCACCAGACCATACGCGACCTTGAGCAATAGCATCCACTTGTTCAAAAGTCATCCTTCTGCCTGCAGCCACTCGGTTAACAAAAGTAATGTATATTTTTTCGACACCTTCCTGAGCGAATGCTCTGTATCTTTCATCCATAGGCTTAAACAAACTGTAGTCGGCCGCATTCTCATGGGTGCTTACTTGTTCTGCATTGATTCCCATTTTTGAGGTCAGTTGGGTGAAATTAGGCAATAGGCCAAAAACGCCGATAGATCCGGTAATGGTATTATTCTCTGCAAAAATACGATTGGCGTTACAAGCAATATAATAGCCGCCGGAAGCAGCGAGATTCCCCATAGATACAATCACGGGTTTCGATTTTTTGGTCAATTCGATTTCCCTCCAAATTAAATCGGAAGTTAATGCATTTCCACCAGGCGAGTCAATGCGCAATACAATCGCTTTCGTGTTTTTATCCTTTTTGGCTTCTTGCAACGAACGGCGCATAGAATCTTCTCCAATTGTACCCACATCGCCCTCTCCGCTTCCTATTTCTCCTTGGGCATAGATGATGGCTATTTTATTTTTAATATTGGAATCTTTGGAAGTCGTGGCGACATTTTGTGCATAGTCTGC